>CAUBIP010000070.1 GCA_958436045.1 uncultured Oscillospiraceae bacterium
AAGAGGGCGACGTCGGCGAACGGGTAGATATGCATGGTGATCTTGCCTTCGTCAAACGAGCGCAGGATAAAGTCCCGCTCTAAGCGGTAGCGGTTGCGGCTGGTGGATTCCTTGGCCGCCTCCATCAGCAGCGTGCGTTTCATGACGAAAATACCCATGGAAGCGTCATAGCTGGCGTCGGCGACATAGTCCACGGCCATCTGGGTGACCTGCCCGGCGTCGTCGGTCTTGATGGCCAGGTCCAGCTCCTTCTTGCCGTCGGCGATGCCGGATTTCGTCACCGCGGTGACATCGCAGCCGGAGGCAATGTGCGCTTCCAGCACCTTGGTCAGATCAATGGAACAAAGGACATTGCTGTCACTCAGAATGACGTATTCCTCGTTTTGCTGGGCGATGAATTTTGCTGCTGAGTTGACTGCCTCCAGCTTGCCCCGGTAGGTACCGCTGTGCCCCATGGAGAAGGGTGTCAAAAATTCCATATTGCCCTCGCCTAGGGTCAGGTCCCATTCCAGGCCGGAGCCGACATGGTTGATGAGGGATTGGTAATTGTATTTTGTGATGATGCCGATGTGGTGGATCCCCGCGTTGGCCATATTCGAGAGCGGGAAGTCGATGTGCCGATAGCGCCCGCCGAAGGGCAGGGAGGCCATGGTCCGCTTGTTTGTCAGCTGGCCCAGGGAGCTATCATAAATATTAGCAAAGATAATGCCAAGAACGTCCATCCTCTCTTACCTCCCAAGTTAATAGATCTCACCGGCGGGGACCAGGTGGTTCTCCGGCACGGTGGTGCGATGGCCGACAACGCTGATGCGCTGCGTCTCCCCTGCCAGACCACCGACGACGGCGCCGCTGGAGATACAGCTGTTTTCGCCGATGATGGCGTTGCGGACGATGGCGCCGGCCTTGATCGTCGTATCCGGCATGATGACGCTGTCTTCGACGATGGCCCCGGCTTCGATGGTGCAGCCGGTGGAGACGACGCAGTGGGTGACCGTCCCGCCGATGTCGCAACCCTCAGCGATAAAGCTATCGCGGATCTTTGCCTTGGCGTCGATAAAGCTGGCGGGCATGGCAAAGTTTCGGGAGAAGATCTTGTCCTTCCCCCGGAGGGAGAAGGCGGGCTCGGTGCCGAGCAGGTCCATATTGGCCTCCCAGAGACTCTCAATCGTCCCGACGTCCTTCCAGTAGCCGTCGAAACGCCAGGCGTACATTTTGCAGCCGTCGGCCAGCATGGCGGGGATGACGTTTTTTCCGAAATCGTTGCTGGATTTCGGGTCCTCCTCATCTTGCATCAGGTATTTGCGCAGCACGTCCCACTTGAAGCAGTAGATGCCCATTGATGCGTTGGTGCTCTTGGGTTTTTTCGGCTTTTCTTCAAATTCGTAGATCGTGCCGTCCTCGTTCGTGTTCATGATGCCGAAGCGGGAGGCCTCTGCCAGCGGGACCGTCCGGACGGCGATGGTGCAGTCGGCGCCGTTGGCCTCGTGGAAGCGCACCAGCTGGGCATAGTCCATCCGGTAGATATGGTCGCCTGAGAGAATGACGACATTCTCCGGCTCGTAACGCGCAAGAAAGGGGATGTTCTGGTAAATGGCGTTGGCCGTGCCCTTGTACCATTCGGATTTCTTGCTCCGGGCATAGGGCGGCAGGATCTGTGCCCGGCCGTGGGATTTGTTCAGGCCCCAAGGCTGGCCGTTGCCGATGTATTCGTTCAGCTCCAGCGGCTGGTACTGGGTCAGAATGCCGACCGTGTCGATCCCGGAGTTGACACAGTTGGAGAGGGGAAAGTCGATAATACGGTATTTCCCGCCAAAGGGGACGGCGGGCTTCGCCGTGTTTTCCGTCAATACTTTCAGACGGCTGCCCTGCCCACCGGCCAGCAGCATGGCGACACAACGTTTTTTCTGAAAAATCATAGGGAACGCGCCTCCTTTTTCCTCTGCATTTCCGCTGTTTTGTGAAAAGCTGCGGCGCTGGGGAAAGCCCAGCCCGCGCCTGGGAATTCTATCAACAGTATACACCGCTGCCGGGAAACTGGCAAGTGAATTTTGCCGCTTTGCCGCGAATTTGTGTCCCTTGCTTGTCACGAAAAAGCACCGGGACGCCTGCCTGACCTGCAAGGGGCCGGGCAAGCGCCCGGCGCTTGCGGTTCATCTGCCGTGGGCACTGGGGTGCCGCAGCTCACAGGTGATCTCCTCCGCCGTCCGGATGACGACCTCCTGCAGCTTTTGAAAATTATCGCCCGCCATGCCGCTCCGGGCAATGGTGACGGCGCTGATGGCGTACTCACACTGGCCGTCCGGGTCAAAGACCGGCGCGGCGACGGATTTTAGCCCGATCTGCAATTCACCGGACTCGACCGCGTAGCCCTGGGCGCGGATCTGCTCCAGCTCCTGCTCCAGCTGCTCCGGGTCTGTGATCGTGTAGGGGGTGTAGCTCTTCAGGGTGACGGTCTTAAAAAACTCTGCCCGCTGCTTCTTCGGCATATAGGCCAGCAGGATCTTGCCCTGGGAGCAGCCGTAGAGCGGCATCCGCCCGCCCAGGGGGGAGGCCAGCTGGTAGTTGCCGAAGCCCTCCGTGCTCTCGACCAGCAGCAGCTCGTTGGCGCAGCGCATGCCGAGGTAGAGAGACTCCCCGGTGCGCTCGGTAATCTTCTGCATATAGTGCCCTGCCACCGGGCGGACCGGCCAGCGCTCCAGCACGACACAGCCCAGCTCGAAGGCGTGGTATCCCAGCTGATATTTGCCCGTCTGTGGGTCCTGCTCGACCAGGGCGCTGCCGGTCATGGAGGAGAGCAGCGCGTGAATCGTGCTTTTGGCCCAGCCAGTTTGGGCGGCTAGCTCCGCCAGGGAGAAGCTTTTGCGGGCCCGCCAGAAGCAGTCCAGCAGCAGCATTGCCTTCTCGACCGATTGTACCCGTTTGCCTTTACCGTCCATAAGGCTCCTCCTTTTTTGTCAGTCTGTGCTGCTTGGGTGGCGCAGAAATTCCATCTGCCGGAAGTGGTCGCCGGGCGCCAGGATATAAAACTCGTCGTCCCATTCATGGCACAGCAGCTTTTCCAGAATGCGGATCGACCCGGTCGTCTCGCCATAGCAGAGGTTCAGCTTTTCGGCTGTCTGCTGAATATAGGCGCGGCAGGGCAACAGATCAAATGCCTGCGTGTCCACCAGGCGAATGCCTTCGTAATTTTTCAGCATCATTTGATAGACGCGCTTGCCTTTTTTCTCGCCGTATTTGGCAATGGTCTCATCGTATTGGGTGGAGAGAAATTTGCCGTGGGTTGTCCAGGAATGGGTGAAATAGAGACAGTGGCAGTCCACATCCGGCATCTGTCCCTGGGCGCGGCTCATCAGCATCCGGATGCAGTCATCGAACCGGGGGACAACCAGCCGCGCTCGGCTGGCGCCGACACCGTCCATGGCATTGCCGCATAGGCAAAAGCCCAGCAGAATCGTGTCATAGCTTTGCTCCAGCTCTGCAATCTTCTCCCGCAGCGAGGCGCGGAGCTTGGCCGGATATTCATGCAGCCCGGCGTCCAGCCAGACGATGGGCATCTGCACGCCGGTGCGCTGCAGCGCCAGCTGCATCTCATCCTCCAGCATTTCGCAGCTTAATAATACTTCCGCCATAGGTTCTCCTTCGTTTTGCCGCTACGCTTGCCCGGCTGGGGCAGCGCGGCGCAGAAAATCTGCCTGGTCAAAGGCTGCGCCCGGCGCGGTGATGCAGACTTCTTCATCCCATGCGCCCTGCAGCAGCTTTTCCAGCACACGGCAGGTGCCGGTCACTTCGCCGTAGTTCAATTCCAGCAGCTGCGCTGTCCGGCGGACGTAATCCTGACTTTCCTCCTGCAGGCCGCCGCCGGTATCCACCAAGCGGACGCCTTCGTAGTTTTTCAGCATCGCGGCATAGACCCGCTTGGCCTTTTTCTCACCATATTTTTCCGCAGTCTTGTCGTATTGGTCCAGGATTGAGCTGCCGTGGCGAGACCAGGACGCCGTATAGTACAGACAGCGGCAATCAACGGCCGGGGCCTGCCCCGCGGCGGGGCAGAGCAGCATCCGGATGCAGTCGTCAAACCGGGGGGCGATCAGCCGCGCCCGGGCGGCGCGCACGCCGTGCAGCGCGTTGCCGCACAGGCAAAAGCCCAGCAGGATCGTATCGTAGTCCTGCTCCAGCAGCGCAATCTGCCGCTGCAGCTCCTCGCGCAGCCGGTCCGGATATTCATGCAGCCCAGCGTCGACCCAGACGATGGGCATCTGCGCACCGGTGCGCTGCACAGCGCGCTGGATCTCGTCCTCCAGCATCTGGCAGGCCAATAAAACAGCCGCCATCGGTTATTTCGTGCAGATGAGGTCGTAATGCCCGGTGCAATAGCGTTCCCAGGCGAACATGATATCGTCCTCAAATTCGTCGGGGCTGCTGCCGATGATGACGAGCTTGCCCGTTTCAAGCATGATCTCCATATCGTCTGCCGCCGGGGCGACGTTGATCTGCTTGCCGACGCAGTCGGCGTGGATCCAGCCGTTTTCGCCCCGCAGGAAGCCCTTGATCCGCAGCGCAAATTTTGCAAGGTACCGGCAGAAATCTGCCAGCTGCGCCTCGGTTAAAACGGCGTCAGATTCCAGGGTGTAGGTTGCCGGGCGGGTCTCTTTCTTGTTGCAGCAGCACTCGCCGGACAGGACGATGCCGTGGTTCACAAGTCGCCGCTCCAGCATGGCCACCGGGACGGTCGCATAAACGGTGTCGTAGATCTCGACATCTTTATTATAGAATTTGATCGTCTCATGGATCGCGTCGATTACGTCCTGGTCGACGAGATCCGTCTTGTTGACAATGATGAAGTCCGCCGTCTGCACCTGGTGCTGCAGGGGGTTCAGCAGGTCGATATAATCCAGGAACGTCGTGCTGTCGGCCAGACAGATGAGGCCCTTGTAGTCGTAGGGCCGCTTGAGGTACGGCTTGAGCTGATCCAGAATCTGGTTCATACTGCCGGGGTCTGCCATGCCCGAGTTTTCGACGACGAGGATGTCGATATCCGTTTCGGCAAACATTTTCAGCGTCTTGACGAAGCTGTCTTTCAGGCAGGCGCAGAAAATGGAGCCGTTGTTGAGCTCGACCATCTCCATGCCGTGCTGCCGGATCACTGTGCCGTCAATGCTGACGCTGCCGAATTCGTTGACGAGAACGCCGACCTTGCGGCCCTCCAGGCCGGTCAGCATATGCTTTAAAAACGTCGTTTTCCCGGAGCCGAGAAAACCGCCGATCAGGTATAATTGGACTGCCTTTTCCATTTGTGCTCCTCCTTCGCGGCAAAGCCGTGTCTGCATTTGTTGTAGCGTGCGGGCTTTTTCTGAAAACATTATATCTGCCGCTGTAGGTAAAGTCAAGCAAACGCATCCCTGCCGCCCGGAAAAACAGGCGGCAGGGATGCGTTGGGATGTGTTTAAAAACAGCTTTATTCTACTGTGACGGATTTTGCCAGATTTCTGGGCTTGTCGACGTCGCAGCCCCGGAGCAGCGCCATATAATAGGCGAAGATCTGCAGCGGAATCAGGGTCAGGCTGGGCTGCAGCATCGGGTGCACCCGCGGGACGATAATGGCGTGATCGACATATTTTTTGATCTCTTCCTCATAGCCAGCCACCGTCACACCCAGGACATCCGCGCCCCGGGCCTTGACCTCCTTGACGTTGGCCATGGTCTTTTCAAAGAGCTCCGGCATTGTGGCCATGGCCATGACCAGGGTGCCGTCCTCAATCAGGCTGATGGGCCCGTGCTTGAGTTCGCCCGCCGGATAGGCCTCCGAGTGGATGTAGGCGATCTCCTTGAGCTTCAAGCTGCCCTCCAGGCAGATGGCGCTGTCCAGATTCCGACCGATGAAGAAGACGTCCCGGTGGTTGAAGAACTGGGAGGCGCAGTACTGAATGGCGGAGATATTCTCCTCGCAGAGGAATTTGGACATCTCATCCGGTAGCTGCTGCAGCTGCGCCAGGATATCCGCCTGCGCAGCGTCCGTCATCGTGCCCAGCTGCTGGGCGAAATGGAGCGCCAGCAGGTAGATAACGGAAAGCTGCGTCGAGAATGCCTTCGTCGTTGCGACGGCGATCTCGGGGCCGGCCCAGGTGTAGATGACATCATCCGCCGCCTTAGCGATGGCGCTGCCGACGACATTGACGATGCCCAGCGTCCGGGCACCGCGGCGCTTTGCCTCCCGCAGGCCCGCTAAGGTGTCCGCCGTCTCGCCGGACTGGCTGATGATCAGCACCAGCGTATTCTCGTCCACGACCGGGTCCGCGTAGCGGAATTCCGAGCCCAGGACGACCTCTGTCGAGATGCGGCAGTATTTTTCAAAGATATATTTGGCCAGATTGCCGACATAAGATGCCGACCCGCAGGCGACGATATAAATCTTTCGCAGCTGGCGCAGATAATCCGCCGTCAAGCTGACCTCGTCCAGGACAATGTTCCCGTTCTGAATGCGGGGGGAGATGGTGTCGCGGATGGCCTTGGGCTGCTCATGAATTTCCTTGAGCATAAAGTGGGCGTAGCCGCCCTTTTCCGCCGCAGAGAGCTCCCAGCTGATCCTCTCGATCTTCTTTTCCACGGGCTCGCCCAGGGCGTTGAAGAAATCGACATGCTCTGCCGTGAAGACGGCCATATCGCCGTCGTCCAGGTAGCTCACCTGCCGGGTGTATTTCAAAATGGCCGGGACGTCGGACGCAATAAACATCTCACCGTCGCCGTAGCCGAAGATGAGGGGGCTGTCTTTCTTGACGGCGATCATCGTATCCGGGCAGTCGATGCAGAGGATGCCCAGGGCGTAACTGCCCTCGATGCGATGAATGGCCTTGCGGACGGCGTCGGCAAAGCTGCTGCCTTCGTCGTAGAACAGCTCAACGAGATTGGCGACGACCTCCGTATCCGTCTCCGAGGAGAAGGCCTTGCCCTTGTGCTGCAGCAGTTCCTTCAGCTGCTGATAGTTTTCAATGATACCGTTGTGCACCACCACAATCTTGCCGCCTGCGGCGGTGTGGGGATGGCTGTTGGCGTCCGATGGGGCGCCGTGGGTTGCCCAGCGGGTGTGCCCGATGCCGATGACGCCGGGAACGTCCGCGCCGCCGTGCACCATCTGGCTCAGATTCGAAAGCCGGCCCTTGGCTTTAAAGACCGGCAGCTTATGGTCGTTATATACGCAGATTCCGGCGGAGTCGTACCCCCGGTATTCCAGTTTTGCAAGCCCATCGAGTAAGATCGGGGCGGCCTGCTTGTGGCCAGCGTAGCCGACAATACCACACATAATAGAAAAACCTCCGGTTCGTCAGAAATGGACGCCGCCGCGGCCGCCCGGGCAAACGCCGGAGAGGCGGACGCAGCGCCGTCAGGCAGCGCCGCTCTTGCGGGGTAAAATCACACGTGAGAGCGGGCCAAAATTAGTTGGCGTTTTCCATTGCAGGGGTATTGTATCACAGAGATGTATCAATTTCAATACAAAATTTATATTTTTCGCTTATTCCGCCGCGCGTCAGCGGTACTTCCGCCGGGGGACGGGCTTGCGGATCTCCTTTTCCACCAGCTCGCCCGCTTCGTCAAACCGCAGGGGCTTGACCTGGAAGTGGGCGTACTTGGCGATCTCATCCAGCTTGGCCTGCTCCGGGAAGGTCCCCAGGATAGAGTATGCAGCGCCTGCCTTTTTTGCCCGCCCTGTCCGGCCGATGCGGTGGATATAGTACTCGTTCTCCTCCGGAATGTCGTAATTGATGACGCAGCCGACATCGTCGACGTCGATGCCCCGGGAGGCGACGTCCGTCGCGATCAGGATCTGTACCTGGCCGTGGCGGAATTCGTCCATCGTCTTTTCCCGCTGCTTCTGGCGGATATCGCCGTGCAGGCACCCGGCGCGGATGCCCAGGCGGGCCAGATCGTCGGCCAGCCGCTGGCACATATGCTTCGTGTTGCAGAAGATGATGATCCGCTCGCCGTCGAATCGGTCAAGCAGCCGCTTGGTGACCTCCTCTTTTTCAAAGGGGGAGCAGCTGATGCTGAACTGGGCGATATCCGGCTTGTTCTCCTCGTCGGCGGGGACGGTGATCTCCACCTCGTCGCGCTGGTACATCCAGCTGACCGTCATGACCTCCTGGGACATCGTCGCGGAGAACAGGCCCAGATTCTTGCGGTTTTTGACCTTCTCGATGATACGGGTGACATCGTCGTAAAAGCCCATGTCCAGCATCCGGTCGGCCTCGTCGAGGATGACGGTCTTGATCTTGTCAAAGCGGATGGTGCGGCGCTTGTAATGGTCCATCAGCCGCCCCGGGGTGGCGACGACGATCTGCGGCTTGCGCTGCAGCGCCTTGAGCTGGGGCTCCATCTTGGCCCCACCGTAGAGCACGGCCACGCGGACGCCCTCCGTGCAGGTGAGCAGGCCCCGCAGCTCGTCGCCGATCTGCAGCGCCAGCTCCCGGGTCGGGGCCAGGATCAGGCCTTGCACGGCCTCCTGCTCCTGGTTGATGTGCTCGATCATCGGAATGCCGAAGGCAAAGGTCTTGCCCGTGCCCGTCGGGGCCTTGACCATGACGTCCTTCCACTGCTGCAGCGGGGGGATGCTCTCCCGCTGCACCCGGGTGGGATGGGTGAAGCCCTTTTTCTCCAGCGCCGCCAGTATATGCTCGGCAACGCCCAGCTGCCGGAAGGTGATCTCTGTTTGATTCATAGCAATTTCCCTTCAGTAGATACAGATTGTTAGTTTCATGATAGCAGAGATTCTATGGAAATGCAAACCCTCTGCACTTTCCCAAGGATAATAATTTGCGCAAAGGTGGTTGACAACGCGAACTTTGGCCGGTATAATCAATTCGTAATCGAAAAATTGCAGAAAAGGGCAATACCTCCGGCAGATTTTTGCCGGGAGCGGAATGGGGTGCAAGGCCCCGCGAGAAGGTCACTGTGAAGCCTGCGCGATGCAGGATAAGTCAGATACGCGTCGTATTGCCCCTGGCTCAAGCCTGTTCCGGAGCCAAGGAAAGCGTGATGCACGGCACTTGCCGTGCGTCTTTTGCTTTGCGCTGC
>CAUBIP010000071.1 GCA_958436045.1 uncultured Oscillospiraceae bacterium
AGCACAGGCAGAGGGTCACCGACGCACCGGACCGCAGCAGCTGCTGCAAAATCTCCAGCTCCACGCCGGTAAAATCAGAAAAACCGTCGAGATAAAACGCCTTGTCCCGGGCAAAATCCGTCTGGCCCAGGCGCTTGGAAAGATAGGCCAGGCGGTCACGGGGGTCCTGCTGCCCGGCGGCGCAGACAGTATCGTAGCTCTCAAGGATCAGGCTCAGCTCCTCCAGCTTTCCGGCAAGCAGGCCCTCGGTCTGACCGGCGGCACGGCGCAAGTCAGAGGCCGTCACACCGTAGCTCTTCCACTCGTCCACCGCTGCCAGCAGCTCCGGCAGGAGCGCGGCCCGGCGGCTGCCGGCGGCATAGCGCTTGAGCCTGGAGCGGACCTGCTCCAGCGCTTGGGCCATGGCCAGAACGCGCCCGCCCTGGTCCAGCGTCTGCCGGGCCACACCGCCGGACGCGGCAAAGACCCGGTTGGCAAGCCTTGTAAAGCTCAGCACCTGGGCATGGCGGCAGATGCCGCTGCCGCCCTTGCGGCACAGCTGCTGCTCCGCCGCGAAGGACGCCTGCTCCGGCACAATCCAGATCCGCTGGCCATCCCCGGGCTGGCAGAGCGCCGCCAGGAGTGCGGCCCGGTTTGCCTGCCAGTCCTCCCCCCATATAATCTGCAGCATCGCCGCACCTTCTTTCGATTTTGTTATCTCACATTGGTCGGGCAGCCCGCGATAAAAAAGGGCAGGCGGCCCGACGCCGTCTGCCTCTATTATACATAATTCGCAGCCCTTTGCCAACTCATAGGCGAGGCCGCAGCTGCCAAAATGCCACGGCGCTGGCCGCCGCCACATTGAGAGAGTCCACCCCGTGGGCCATGGGGATCTGGACGGCGCAGTCGCAGGCGGCAATGGTCGCCGGGCGTAGGCCGGCGCCTTCGGTTCCCAAGACGATGGCCAGGCGGTCATGGCTGGGGAGCGCCGGATCGTCCATGGGGCGGGCGTCGGGCGTCAGGGCCATGGCGGCACAGTAAAAGCCTGCCGCCTGCAGCTGCGAAAGCCATCCTTCCCGGGGCAGATAGGCCCAGGGAAGCTGGAACACCGTCCCCATACTCACGCGGACGGCGCGGCGGCACAGAGGGTCGCAGCAGTCGGCTGTCAGTAAGACAGCATCGATCCCCAGCGCGGCGGCGGAGCGAAAAATCGCGCCGAGATTCGTCGAATCCACGATGCTCTCCAGGACCGCCAGGCGCTTGGCGTCCGGGAGCAGCTGGGAAAGCGGCGGCTGGACCGGTCGGCGCATAGCGCACAGGACGCCCCGGGTCAGCGTATAGCCTGTCAAGGCCGCCAGACAGGCCCGATCGCCCGTATAGACCGGGACGTCGCCGCAGCGGTCCAGCAGGGCGCTGGCCTGGCCGGTGATCTTCTCCCGCTCCATCAAAAACGAGACGGGCTGGCACCCGGCATCCAGCGCCGTGCCGATGACCTTCGGGCTCTCGGCGATGAACAACGCCCGCTCCGGCGCGACACGGCTGCGCAGCTGCGCCTGGGTCAGTTGAGTATAGACCGCCAGCTCCGGTGCAGTCAAGTCCGTAATTTCAATGATATTGGCCATCGTTTTGCCCTCCAGAGCCCCGCCGCGCCGTGGGCGAGTGGGCGGGATATGTCTAATTTTCTCTTGGGCTTCATTATAACCGAACGCAATATTGCATGCAAGGACGGTGTCCCATTTTGTTAAATTCAACAATTATATTGTGAAAAATTTGTATACTATTTTTCACTTTGTTGGCATGTAAGACGCATTTTCGGAGTTGACAAAATCCCTTAAACGTTTTAGAATGTATTACAACGTTATAGCAATATCACGCTATAGCAATCTCACACACAAGGAGGGTGCGGCGTATCCCGCCGCCACAGGAGAGCAATGAAAAAGAAGTACAGTTCCCCCTATGAGCTGGACGGACGTCTCCCGTTAAAGACGGCCATCCCCCTTGGCATGCAGCACGTGCTTGCCATGTTTATCGGCAATCTGACTGCCCCGATCGTTATTTTGGGTGTCTGCGGCGTTGCCAGCGGTTCCCCGATCCATGTCACGATTCTCAGCAATGCGATGTTCATTGCCGGTATCGTCACCCTGTTCCAGCTGTACCCCGTCTGGAAGGTCGGCGCGAAGCTGCCCATCGTCATGGGCACGGACGCTGGCGTTCTTGGCATTTACATCAGCGTTTTGACGCTGCTGGGCGGCGGCTTTGATTCTTACGGCGTCTTGCTGGGCGCTTGTATCATCGGTGGCTTTGTCGAAGTGATCATCGGCTGCTTCTACAAATACGTCGAAAAGCTGTTCCCGCCGGTCGTTATCGGCGTTGTGCTGACGGCCATCGGCATCAGCCTGATTCCTGTCGGCGTCAACACCTTCTGCGGCGGCGACGGCGCGTTGGACTTCGGCTCCACCGCAAACCTCTTCCTGGCTGGTCTGGTTCTCGCTTCTGCGCTGATCTTCCAGTTTGCATTCAAGGGCTTCATCAGCAACATCTCCCTGCTTCTGGCCATCGCCGTCGGCTATATCGCGGCGATCATTATGAACCTCACGATGCCCCACACGTTTATGACAACAGACGCCAGCGGCGCTGCTGTCGAAGCGACAAAGTCCTGGGTCATGAACTGGTCCGCCGTTGGAGACGCAGCTTGGTTCGCACTGCCAAAATTCTTGCCGGTCAAGCTTGGCTTTGATATCCGCGCCATCGTGCCGGTCTGCTTTATGTTCGTCGCCATGACGATGAATACTATGGCCTGCGTCAGCGCACTGACGAAGATCGCCCTGGGCCGCAAGATTACCCACCGCGAAGTCACCGGCGCACTGAACTGCGACGGTCTCGGCTCCAGCTTGGCAGCCATCTTCGGCGTCCTGCCGAACACAGCCTTCACCCAGAACATCGGCATGGTCAACATGACCCGCATCGTCAACCGCTATTCTGTCCTGATGGGCGCAATTTTCCTGATTCTCTGTGGCTTCTGCCCGAAGCTGATGTCCGTCATCTCCATTATGCCCCCCGCTGTCCTGGGCGGTGTGGTCTGCTACATGTTCGGTACGATCCTGGTCGGCGGCATTGAGCTGCTGGGCGACGAAGGCTTCGGCCCCCGGAACACGGCCATCATCGCAGTCTCCATCGGCGTCGCTTTTGCCCTGGGCAACCGGGCAGGCTCCATGGTTGGTCTGCCCAACTGGTTCACCTCCCTGTTTGCTTCCTCCGGCGTCGCCTTTGCTGCATTCAGCGCGCTGGTGCTCAACCTGATTCTGCCGAAGGAGAAAAAGGGCCAGAAGCAGGCGCAGCAGCCGACCACGGAGGCCATTGCCGACGAAGCGGCAGCCCTGAGCAGCGATACCGCAGCGGCGATTACACCGGAAGCCATTCCGACGGAGGCTTGATCGCCCCCCTTCTCCACGATTTCATGCATTCCTTTTTCACATTCCTTTCTAAAAAATGCGGGAAAGGCCGTCTGTCAGTCCTCGGGCTGCAGGCGGTCTTTTCCGTTGAGAGAGAAAGCCTCCGCCCGGGCCGAAGCGCCAAGGCGGAGGCTATTTTCGTTTTAATTTTCGTTTGGCGGAGCGCAGGCCTACTGCTTCGTACCCCTTCGATGCTCTGCTGCGCGGCTGCAAGGGGCAGTTTGGCATGGACAGGATGAATGCACCAAGCAGGGCGCAATATACCAAATACCCAGCGATCCTTCGGTGCGCAGCACCGGGCAGACCTGAAGTGTTTTCAGATACAAAACGCCAGGCGCGGAGCGCCTGGCGTAGGGTGGTTCAAAGGACCTTGGCGAGGAAGCTTTGGAGGCGCTCGCTTTGCGGGTGGCTGAAGAGCTCGTTCGGAGTATTCTCCTCGACGACCTTGCCGCCGTCCATAAAGACGACGCGGCTGCCGACCTCGCGGGCAAAGCCCATCTCGTGGGTCACGACGACCATCGTCATGCCGTCGTGGGCCAGTGCCTTCATGACATCCAGCACCTCGCCGACCATCTCAGGGTCCAGCGCGCTGGTAGGCTCGTCGAAGAGCATGACCTCCGGCTCCATGCACAGGGCGCGGACGATGGCCACACGCTGCTTCTGGCCGCCGGAGAGCTGCTTGGGATAGGCGTTCGCCTTATCCTCCAGCCCGACACGCCGCAGCAGCTCCATGGCCCGCTGCTCTGCGGCCTCGCGGCTCTTGTGCAGCAGCTTCATGGGGGCGATGGTCATATTTTTCAGGACCGTCATATGGGGGAAGAGGTTGAAATGCTGGAACACCATCCCCATCTTCTGGCGATGCGTGTTGATATTGCAGCGGGCATCAGTAATATCCGTCCCCTCGAAGCAGATCGTCCCGGCGGACGGGATCTCCAGTAGGTTCAGGCAGCGGAGAAACGTCGATTTGCCGGAGCCGGACGGCCCGATGACGACGACGACCTCGCCCTTGCGGATCTGCTGATCTACGCCATCCAGGGCTTTGATCTCGTCGCCTTTGAAATGCTTTTTCAGACCTTTGACATCGATCAAAATATCAGTGCTCACTGTTGCGCAGCCTCCTTTCCAGACGGCTGACCAGCCAGGTGAAGAACACGACCATCACCAGGTAGATCAGGGCCACCGCGATCAGCGGCATAAAGGGTGAGAATGTCCGCCCGCGGATAATATCGCCGCCCTTGGCAAGATCCATCACGGCGACATAACCGGCGACGGAGGTCTCCTTCAACAGGACGATAAACTCGTTGGCCAGGGCCGGCAGGACATTTTTCAGCGCCTGGGGGATGATGATGTGCCACATGGTCTGCACATAGTTAAAGCCCAGGGAACGCCCGGCCTCCATCTGGCCCAGGTCGATGGACGCGATGCCGCCGCGGATAATCTCCGCGACATACGCGCCGGAGTTGATGCCGAAGGCCAGCATGGCGATGGCCACGCCGTTATTCGAGGAGGCGAAGATGATGTAATAGATGATCATCAGCTGCACGACGACCGGCGTGCCCCGGATAACCGTCAGATAGAGCTTACAGAGCTTATCGGCAATGGAAAGCAGGAACCGCCCCGGGCCGCGGCGCATGGCCTGCCGGTTCAGATCCCACGTGGAGCGGACGATCGCCACCACGACGCCGATGACGATGCCCAGCAGGACCGCCACCAGGGTGATCTTCAACGTATTGCCCAGGCCGTTCAGCAGGTATTTCCAGCGATTATCCTCAATAAAATTCAGTATAAATTCAGCTTTTAGATCCGCAAACCATTGCGACAAGGCTGTCACTCCTCTCTTTGTTCTCTCTCGGGGGCCCGCTCATCCGTGTAAAAAGGCGGGGTGATGGCCCCGCCTTTTTGCAATGCGTTTGTTATTCCGCCGGGATATATTTGTCGATGATCTTCTGGATGGTGCCGTCGGCGGTCAGATCAGCCAGGGCCTTGTTAAATTCTTCCGTCAGCGCGCTGCCCTTGGCAAAGCAGATGGCATAGTCTTCGTTGGCGTATTCCGTATCCAGGATCTTCAGGCCTTCGTTGGCGGCGACAAAGTTCTTGGCGGGCTCGGAGTCGATGATGACGCAGTCGATCTTGCCGGTGATGAGGGCCTGGACTGCATCGGCGCCCTTGCTGTAGCGCTGGACGCGGTCATCGCCCATGTCGTCCGTGGCGTAGACATCGCCGGTGGTATCCTGCTGGACGCCAGCGACATAGGTCGCGCCGTCTGCCAGCAGATCATCGGCAGAGGTGATCTCGGAGTCCTCCCGGACGATGACGACCTGGACGGCGTTGGCGTACGGGTCGGAGAAATCGACACTCTGCAGGCGGTCTTCCGTGATGGTCATGCCGGCCATGCTGAAATCAGCCTTGCCTGCCGTGACGGCGTTGATGATGGCGCCGAATTCCATGTTGTCGATCCGCAGCTCGTAGCCCAGCTTATCGCAGATGGCCTGGGCGATCTCGGCGTCGATGCCGACGATCTGCTCGGACTCGAAGTACTCGTAGGGCGGGAATTCCGCGTTCGTCGCCATGACAAGGGTCTTACTGCTGGCGGCGGGGTCAGAGGCGGGGCTGCCCGTGGCATCGTCGGCGTCATTATTTTTGTCGGAGCCGCAGCCTGCAAACAGGCAGGCGAGCAAGCCCACGGCGAGGATCAGGGATAAGATCTTTTTCATTTTTTTGCTTCTCCTTTGGTGTTTGTTCTCAGAATACTATATATTTTATCGCAAGTGACGGGACTTGTCAATTCTCCAGATAGAATATTTTGAATAAAAATGCATTCATTGCCGGGGATTGCAATCGCGTCGCGTTTATGGTATATATGAAGTAGAGCCAGTGTATTACATACCAGGCACGTCTGGCGCGAGCCGGTGCCGCTGCGCAAAGGAGGTGGGCAGATGCTGCTGGCGTTTTCCGATACCCTGCAGGCGATGCCCCACGCCCCCGGCGTCGTGCTGTCGCTGGCGCTGATGCTCTTCGGCGGCTTTGCCATGACGCGGCTGACGAAGCTGGTGCGCCTGCCGAATGTCACCGCATATATTCTCATCGGCATTCTGATGGGGCCGGACTGCCTAGCCCTGATCCCCGGCCAGATCATCCAGCGGACGGATTTCCTGGCAGATATCGCCCTGGCCCTCATTGCCTTTGGCGCGGGGGAGTTTTTCCGGGCGGAAAAACTGAAAAAGACGGGCCTGCGGGTCCTTGTCATCGTTTTGATCGAGACGGCGGCCTGCGGCGGGCTTGTGTTTGCCCTGTGTCGGGCGGCGCTGGGGCTGCCAGTAGCGTATGCCATCGTCCTGGCGGCGCTGGCGGCGGCGACGGCGCCCTCGTCCATGGTCATGGTCATCCGCCAAACCCATGCCAAGGGGCCGTTTGTGGATATGCTCCTGCAGGCCGTCGCGCTGGACGATGTCGTCAGCCTCGTCTCCTACTCCGTAGCCATCTGCATCGCGCTGGCAGTCACCGGCGGCGGAGGCGCGATTACGTTTGGGCTCGTCGCCGCGCCCATTACGGCAAATCTCGGCGTTATGGCCCTGGGGGCGATCTTCGGCGTCTTGCTGAAGCTGCTGATGCCCGGCTCCCGCAGCAAGGATAACCGGCTCATCATCTCTCTAGCGGTGCTGTTCGCGTTCTGCGGCGTCTGCGCGCTGCTGAACGTGTCGCCGCTGCTGGGATGCATGTCCATGGGGATGGTATATATCAATATCTCCGGCGACGAGAAGCTGTTTCGCCAGCTCAATTACTTTGGCCCACCGGTGATGCTGCTGTTTTTCGTCCGGGCGGGGCTGGATTTTGAAATTCGGGCCCTGTTTTCGGCGGAAAGCGCCGTGGCCGGGGTGCCGTTGGTCGTCATCGGCGGGGCGTATTCCGCCGTGCGGATGGCGGGCAAATGCGGCGGCAGCTATCTGGGCGGCGTGCTCACGAAAAGCGACCGGAACGTCCGCCGCTATTTTGGCCTCGGACTGACACCCCAGGGCGGCGTGACCATCGGCATGGCGGCCCTATGTGCCCGGACGCTCAACAGTGAGGTTGGGCAAAATCTGCAGACGATCATCCTGGCGGCCAGCGTGATCTATGAATTGGTCGGCCCGGCGTGCGTCAAGCTCGCGCTTTACTTGGCCGGGACTTATTCCGATCGCCTAGAGGACCTGACGGTGGCCCCGGCGGCGGAGGGCGCAGGGGTGCGGGATGTCGATGTCCTCATCGCCCGCATCCGCCAGATCCAGGCGCAGCTGCCGGAGCTTTCGGCACAATATGTGGACGAGGATGAGCAGGCATTTTTAGAGGGCGAGGCCGCCCAATACGGGCCCCAAGGCCGCGCCTGGCGCAAGCGCTTCTGGCGGCGGGAGTAACACAAGACCCAGCGGCAAATCTGCGGCAGATCTTAAAAGGAGGAAGCTTTATGGCATATCTGACACAAATGCACGACCCCATCGCCGCCTGGCTGGGGGCTTGGTCGGCGGAACTGGGCCTGGGGTCCGTGGCCCTGCGGGCGGGCCTGGCAATCCTGCTTGCCTCCCTGGTGGGGCTGGAGCGGGCGCAAAAGCGTCATACCGCCGGGTTGCGGACGTTTATGCTGGTGAGCCTGTTTTCCTGCACGGCCATGCTGCTGGACCTGTTTCTGGCGCTGCCGGTGCCGATCCTCTCGGCGGCGTGTATTTTGGCCGTCGGGTCCATCAGCACATATTCCATTCTCTTCAGCTCCAAGAGTCAGATCAAGGGACTGACGACGGCCGTCGCCCTGTGGGCGTGCTGCATTTTGGGGCTGGCCATCGGCGGCGGGTTTTACACACTGGCGGCCATCGTCTTTGCCGCCCTGCTGCTCTGCCTGGACCTGATGCCCACTTGGGAGGACTATCTCAAGGAGCGCTCAAATCATTTTGAGGTGCACCTGGAGCTGCGGGACAAGCGGGAGCTGCCGAATTTCACCGCCACGGCCCGGGAGCTTGGCCTGCGGATCGACGATATCGAGGCGAACCCGGCGTACCTGAGCACCGGCTTGAGTGTCTACACCGTCTCGCTGACGATCGTCTCTCCGGAGCTCAAGGCGTTTAAAAAGCACCGGGAGATCACTGCGGCGCTGGCGAGCCTGGAATCCGTTAGCTATATTGAGCTCATTTAGGGTGCGCCTGCCCGCCATAGAAATTTCAAACTTTTTGCATTCTATCGGTTGACGAAACGGGAAAACTGTGCTAAAATAGCTCCCGTGGTATCGAGTAGCCCACGCTGCCGTGCCCGGCTTTGCTACTGTGGCTCAGTTGGTAGAGCAGCTGATTCGTAATCAGCAGGTCGCCGGTTCGAGTCCGGCCAGTAGCTCCATCCCCATGGAATCTTTCGATTCCATGGGGTCCCCTTTTTATTGAGCATCCTCGGGCGGAATGAATCCGCCCTGCGGGAACTCGGCTGCACCGAGCTTCACGGCGGACTCCCGCCGACCGCCAGAAGGCGGTTTGCGCTGCC
>CAUBIP010000072.1 GCA_958436045.1 uncultured Oscillospiraceae bacterium
GAAGCCGTTGTTCATGGCGAAGGTGTGCAGGGTGGGGATGTAGAACGCCTCGTCGATGGCCATGGTCAAAGCGCCTCCATTTCATCGAGCAGCTGGCCGAAGAGGTCCAGCGCCTGCTGCACCGGCGCGGGGCTGCTCATATCGACCCCGGCAATCTTCAAAAGGTCGATGGGGTCCTGGCTGCAGCCGCCGGACAAAAAGCGCAGATAATCCTCCACCGCGGGCTTGCCCTCCCGCAGAATGCGCCGCGAGAGCGCAATGGCCGCGGCATAGCCGGTGGCGTACTGGAAGACGTAGTAGTTGTAGTAAAAATGCGGGATGCGGGCCCACTCCAGGGCGATGGCCGGGTCGATCACGATGCCGTCGCCGAAATACTGCCGGTTCAGGGCCAGATACTCCTGGCAGAGCCGCTCCGCGGTCAGCGCCTGGCCCGCCTGGTTCAGCTTCCCCAGCAGCAGCTCAAACTCGGCAAACATCGTCTGCCGGTACAGTGTCCCCTTAAACTGCTCCAGGAAGTGGTTGAGAAGATACGCCCGCTGCTGCTTATCACTCGTGCGGGAGAGCAGATGCTCCATCAGCAGCGCCTCGTTGCACGTCGAGGCGACTTCTGCGACGAAAATCACATAGTCGGCATAGACGACGGGCTGCGTCCGGTTGGAGAGGTAGGAGTGGATGGCGTGGCCCATCTCGTGGGCCAGGGTGAACTGGCTGTCCAGCGTGCCGGTGTAATTCAGCAGGACGTAGGGGTGCACCCGGGCCCCGGCGGAGTAGGCGCCGGAGCGCTTGCCGGGGTTCTCATAGACGTCGATCCACCGGTTCTGGAAGCCCTCCTGCAAAATTTTGCCGTAGGCCTCGCCCAGCGGGGCCAGGGCCTGGGCGACGGTCTGCTTCGCCTGGTCAAAGTCGATGCGCTGCGCCGGGCCCTGGGCCAGGGGGGCGTAGAGATCATACATGTGCAGCTCGTCGACCCCCAGCTTTTCCTTCCGCAGGCGGACATAGCGGTGCAGCTTGTCCAGATTCTCGTGGACCGTCTTTATCAGGTTCTCATAGACGCTGACCGGCACATGGGTGCTGTCCAGCGCGGCCTCCAGCGGCGATGCATAGCGGCGGCTGGCGGCAAAAAACTGCAGCTGCTTGACCTGGGCCGCCAGGACGGCAGCGCAGGTATTCTGCACGCCGCCATAGACCTGGTACATGGCGGTAAAGGCGTTTTTGCGCAGCGTGCGGTCCGTGCTTTCCAGATAGCTGACATAGGTCCCCTGGGTCAGCGGGTGCGCTGCGCCCGCGGCGTCCTGGACATCGGGAAACGTCAGGTCCGCGTCTGCCAGCATGGAATAGATCGTATCCGGCGCGTTTGCCATCTCCCCGGCGGCGGCCAGCAGCCGCTCCTCTGCCTTGGAGAGCGTATGGGCCTTCTGGCGGCGGATGTTATAGATATGCCAGCGGTAGACCTCCAGCGCCGGGCACTGGCGGTAATCGTCCTCCAGCGTCTCGTCCGGCAGCTCCAGCAGCTCCGGCGTGATAAACGCTGCGGCGGCGGAGAGCTCGACCCAGGCGGCGGTGATGCGGCTGACCAGCTCCTGGTTCGCGCCGATGCGGGTGTCCTCATCGCTGCGGCGCTGGGCGTAATTGGCCAGCTTGTCCAGCAGGACCGAGAGGGTGTCGTCCAGCTGCAGCAGCGCCAGCAGCTGGTCCGCCGAGGTCGTGAAGACGCCGGAGAACCCGGCGAGCTTGCCCGTCAGCGCTTTTAATTCGGCCAGGTCCCGCTCCCAGTCGGCGGGGGTGGCGTAGAGGTCCTCCAGCGCCCAGCAATTGGCCGGGTCCTGCTGGCTGCGGTCTAAAATCTTGTGTTCCATGGTGCCTCCTGTCAGCGGTCTTGGTGATAGCCGAAGTTGCGGATGAGGTTCGGGTTATCCCGCCAGTTTTCCTTGACCTTGACCCAGGTCTGCAGGTAAATTTTCGCGCCCAAAAAGCGCTCACAGTCATGCCGGGCCATGGTGCTGATCTTTTTCAGCATCGCGCCCTGCTTGCCGATGATAATGCCCTTGTGGCTGGCCTTCTCGCAGTAGATCGTCGCGTCGATCTCGATGACGCCGTCGTCCCGCTCCGAGAATTTCGTGATCTCGACGGCGGTCCCGTGGGGGATCTCCCGCTCCAGGTTCCAGAGCATCTTCTCCCGGATGATCTCCGCGACGATCTGGCGCTCCGGCTGGTCGGTGATCATATCGTCCGGGAAGAGCTGCGGGCCGGGGACAGCGTAGCGGTCCAGCTCCTGCAGCAGCTCCTGCAGCCCGTCGCGCCGCTTGGCGCTGATGGGGATGCATGCGTCGAAGGGGTAAAGGTCCTGGTAGGAGGCGATGACCTCCAGCAGCGTGTCCTTTTCCACGGTGTCGATCTTGTTGATGACCAGCAGCGCCGGGGCGTTCTGCTTGTGCAGCTGGGCAATGAGCGCCTGCTCCTGCTTGCCCGCCCCCGCGATGGGCTCGACGATCAGAATGACCGCGTCGACATCGCTGACCGACTCATTCACGACGCCGACCATGTAGTCCCCCAGCTTTGTCCGGGGCTTGTGGAAGCCCGGCGTGTCGAGGAAGACGAACTGGGTATCGCCCCGGTTCAGGATGGCGGAAATGCGGTTGCGCGTCGTCTGCGGCTTGTTGGAGACGATGGCGATCTTTTCGCCCACCAGGGCGTTGAGCAGGGTGGATTTGCCGACATTCGGCCGCCCTGCAATGGTGATCATAGCGGATTTTTCGATCATGCTTGCGCTCCTTATCTCTCTAAAACGATCTCGGCCATGATGGCCTCTTCCCGGGCGCGCATCTGCTTTTTCATGGGGCCCTCGTCCAGATGGTCATACCCCAGCAGATGCAGCACGGAGTGGACGGTCAGATAGCCCAGCTCCCGCTGTACCGAGTGCCCGTATTCCTTCGCCTGGGCCCGGACCCGCTCCAGGGAGATGGCCATATCCCCCAGGGGGACAAGCCCCGTGGCCGGGTCGGCTTTTGCGGCAAAGTCCGCCGGCAGCTGGCCGGGGGTGAAGTGGAACATGGGGAAGGAGAGCACGTCCGTCGCCCGGTCGATCTGCCGCTGGGCCTGGTTGATGGCGCGGATACCGTCGTCATCGGTGATGAGGACGCTTATTTCGCACGCCGCCGGGACATGCTCCTGTGCCAGTGCGGTGCGGATGCATTTTTTGAGGTACAAGCTCAGGCTGAGCCGCCGCAGCGAGCGGGCCTGGAATGCGATGATAATTTTATGTTTCATACGGTCCCCTTCTTCTTTGCGTGATATGTTTTCGGCGGCAGCTTGCCCGACGGGCGGCGCTGCTCGAAGCTGTCGTAGGCGGCGACGATCCTTTGCACCAGGGCGTGCCGGACGACGTCGCTGGCGCCCAGGCGGCAGATGGCGATATCCGGGATATGCTCCAGCACCCGCACCGCGTCCTTCAGGCCGCTGGTCTTGTCCGCCGGGAGGTCGATCTGGGTGATATCGCCGGTGATGACGATCTTGGAGTTGAAGCCCAGGCGGGTCAGGAACATTTTCATCTGCTCCCGGGTCGTATTCTGGGCCTCGTCGAGGATGATAAAGCTGTCGTCCAGCGTGCGGCCGCGCATGTAGGCCAGCGGCGCGACCTCGATATTGCCCCGCTCAAGATATTTGAGATAGGTCTCCGAGCCCAGCATATCAAACAGCGCGTCATACAGCGGGCGCAGGTAAGGGTCGACCTTGTTCTGCAGATCGCCGGGCAAAAAGCCCAGACGCTCGCCCGCCTCGACGGCGGGGCGGGTCAGGATGATCCGGTTGACCTCCTTGGCCCGGAAGGCGGCTACGGCGGCGGCCACGGCAAGATACGTCTTGCCCGTGCCCGCCGGGCCGACGCCGACGGTGATGGTGTTGTGAAAAATGGCCTTGACATAGTTCTCCTGCCCGAGGGTCTTGGCCCGGATGGGCTTACCCTTGGCCGTGATGCAGATGACGTCCTTCGACATCTGCCGGACCTGGTCCGCCGTGCCGTTGCGCACCTGCTCGATCAGATAGCGGACCTTCTGCTCGTCGATATCCTCGCCCTTGGAGGCAAGCTCCAGCAGCAGCTCAATGGCGCGGGCCGCCTGGAGCACCGGCTCATCGTCCCCGGAGACCTTGAGCTCTGTCCCCCGGTTGACGACCCGGACCTGGAACGCCTCCTCGATCTTCTTGATATTCTCGTCAAAGGAGCCGAAGACGCTGATGACCTGCTCGATGCGCTCGGCGTTAATGACCTGTTCCATATGTGCTTGCTTCCTCCGTATACAGCGCCGCCGGTTCGCTTCTGGCGATCATCTCCCGGCACCAGGCTGTGGTGTGGAGGGTGTAGACGCCGCCGGCGGCTTCTTTCTCTTCCCGGGTGCTTTCCAGCTGCCCGGCGATCATGCTGGCCTGCAGCTGCCGCCTTGCCGCATCGCGCAGCAGCGGCCAGGCGTCCTCCTCCGCAAGTGTGGCCTGCTCCGGCGTATAGGGCCGGAAGGTCTGGACGGTGATGCCGATGGGCAGCGTGTAGCCGCCGGGCAGGGTCAGCATTTTTTCAGATTCTATTTTATCACAACAGGCGGCGGAAATTCCACTCCTTCCGAAGATTTTTATTCTTTTTCTTCCCAGGTTCAGCCAAATGCAGCGCTTGGCCCGGCCGCCGGGCAGCTTTTTTGTGACCGCGGCGGGCAGCTTGGCTGTGATCTTGTGCTGGGTCTGGGCGTAGATTTCGCCGTAGGCGCGGGTGGCCTGGATGCGGCCGTCCCAGTCGCAGTAGCCGGAGACGAGCAGCTGCCCCTGCCGCACGGCCTGCCCCGGCGCGCACTGGGCCGCGCCGCTGTAGACCTGCACCTGCGAGATCACCCCGTCGCGGGCGGCGACGAGATTCGTCACCTCCCGCTTGGAGATCACGCGGTCTGCCGCCGTCCGTTCCGAGACGAGGACCGTCGCCCTCCCGCCAGAGCAGTTGACGGCCAGCCATTGCAGTGCCGGGATGCGCAGGAGCATCTTGTTTTTGATCTCCCGGTTCGAGAGACCCGGCCCCCACGTCCCGAAGCGGACGCCGATGTTATCCAGCTCCTGCAAAATCTGCGCCGTCGGGACCGTGACATTGCCCTGGACCTCCAGCGTCCAGATAAAATTCGGCAGGACCAGGATCCCGCCCAGAAGCAGCGCAAGGCTCACCAGCAGCATCGGCCGCCGGACAAGGCCGCCGTAGCGGTGGGCAAAGCCGTGCCGCGCCAGGCAGCGTGCCTGGCATTGGCAGCCCCGGGCGGTCTGCACCGCCGCGGCAAGGTCCCGGGTGAGGACGCTGCATTGCAGCGTGTAGGCGTCCGGCGCAGCCAGGTCCCAGAACCCGACGCCGCAGCCCAGAAATCGGTTCAGGCACCGGCTGGGCTCGACACCGGTGATCTCCAGGCGGCAGTGGCCCCGGAGGAAGGCGACGAGCCGCATCATGGCACGACCTCCAGCTCCACCGCGGCGATGCGCCCGGCGATGACGAGCCGCGCCGGGTTCATTCGGGTGATCTCCAGCCCGCTGCCCCGGACCAGGGCGAAGCCGCCCCGGATGCGGACGCGGATCTCCTCCGGGTCATAGCCGCCGATGCCCCGGTGCCCATAGACGGTCAGCTCCCGGTTCGAGGCCAGCACCAGCTGGGCCTCCAGCGGCATCAGGTCCGGCGGCAGGTCCAGCTTCTGCCGCACGCGGGAAAATACGGATGTCTCCTGTTTCAATGCAATCACCTCGCAAGGCTAGTCTATGGCCCGGCGGCATGAATCTTTCCCGGGGCCATATACTTTTCCCAAGCGACAGGGGACAAGGAGGGGCGCGGATGCAAAAACGCGGCAAAATAGTTCCGGCGTGGCCGGTCCTGCTGGCGGCGCTGCTTGCGATGACGGCGCTGCGCCAGCCGCTGGCCCAGGCGCTGCGGGCGGGGATCGACCAGTGCGCCCAGGTCGTCTTCCCGTCGCTGTTTCCGTTTTTTATCCTGACGAATCTTCTCCTGGCGACGGACTTTCCCCAGAAGCTTGCCAGCGCCTGGGGCGGCGCAATGCGGCGCTTTTTCCACGCCCCGCCGGAGGGCGCGGCGGCCCTTGCGATCTCGCTGCTGGGCGGCTACCCCATGGGGGCGCGGACGGCGGCGCAGCTGGCGCAGCAGGGTACCCTGACGCAGCGTGACGCCGGGCGGCTGCTGGCCTTTTGCAATAACACGGGCCCGGCGATCTTCTTCGGCCTCATCGGCGGCACGCTTTCTTTGCCTGCGGGGCTGCTGGCGGCGCTCTATGCCATCCATATTCTCGCCGCCCTTGCCACCGGCTGGCTGCTGCGCCCCCCGGCGTCGCCCCCGGCCGGTCCCGCCGTGCCGGGGAAGACTGCGCCCCGGCATGGTCCTGCGCCGCTGCCGGTGTCCCAGGCCGTCTGGCAGGCGTTTTGCAGCACGGCGCGTATCTGCGCGTTGATCCTGGCCTTTCGCGCGGTGCTCGGCGTCCTGGGCGCCGTGCTTGCGTTCTGCGCGCCGCAGCTTGCGGCGCAGCCCATCCCGGCGGCGCTGGCGGCGGGGCTTTTGGACCTGCCCAATGGCATTGCCGCCCTGGCGGCCGTCCCGGACCCTGCGGCGCAGTTTCTGCTTTGCAGCGTTTTTGTAAACTGGGCCGGGCTGTGCATCCATTTGCAGACGAGCGACGCCGTCGCCCCGGCGGCACTGCCGCTGCGGTATCATCTGCGGGGCAAGCTCTGCCAGTGCGCCGTGGCCGCCGCGCTGAGCGGGCCGGTCTATTGCTGCCTGCGGGGCCAGGATACCGCCGCGGCTCTGTTTGCCGCTGCACTGGTTCTTTTGGCTGTCTTGCTGCAAAAAATAAAAGTAAAGGTGGAAATTTCCCGGGGAAAACGGTATAATCAGAAAAAGAAAGCTTGGAAGCGACCGGCGTAGCCGCGCCCCCCGCAGTGCAGCGGGGCGCAGGCGGGGCAAGGCCGGGGAAAGGGAGGTGCGGCCATGCTATTTCGAAAAAAGATCGCCCGGCAGTGTGTCTACTGCAAATACGCCGCCAAGGCGAATGCCCAGCAGATGGTCTGCGTCAAAAAGGGGCTCGTCCCCGCCACCGGGGCCTGCGGCAGATTTTGCTATGACCCCCTCAAGCGGGTGCCGGAGCCGCATATCTTCACGGCGCTGCCCTGCCTGGAGGAGGGAGATTATTCCCTGTAACGATTTGGGCGTATAGCCCGCCGGATTCCGCAAATGCTAACGCTATACTCATGAGAACGGAGGGCGTTGCTTGTGCATGCGGAGGATTACTGGGCGATTTTCTTAGAGACCGGCGCGCCGGAGGTCTATTTGCTCTACCGGCAGGCGCTCGCGGCGGCGCAGCCGTGCAGCGCGTAACGCGCCGCGGAGG
This sequence comes from uncultured Oscillospiraceae bacterium, assembly GCA_958436045.1. GTDB lineage: Bacteria > Bacillota > Clostridia > Oscillospirales > Oscillospiraceae > SVMC01. The sequence goes on from CAUBIP010000072.1 coordinate 7,404, forward strand.
AGATGCAATGCATTTAAAAACCGAGGGCCTCGTCCTGCGGCAGACCAATTATCAGGACCATGACCTGCTCCTGACCGTCCTGACGAAGGACTACGGCCGCATGACGCTGCGGGCCCGGGGCGTCAAGGGCAAGCGCAGCAAGCTCAAAAGCGGCTGCCAGCTGCTGGCCTACGCCGAATTTACGATTTTTGAAAACCGCGGCTTCTGCACCGTCCAGGAGGCGGCGCCGCTGGAGCTGTTCCTGCCGCTGCGGTCGGACCTGGAGCTGCTCAGCCTGGCGTCCTATTTTGCCCAGGTGGCGGAGGTCTTATCCCAGGAGGATATGCCGAACCCGGAGCTTCTCTCGATGACACTGAACAGCATCTATGCCCTGTGCCATCTGGGCAAGCCCCAGCGGCAGGTCAAGGCGGTCTTTGAGCTGCAGGCGGCGTGCCTGGCGGGGTATCTGCCGGATGTCTCCGGCTGCGGCGTCTGCGGCCGCCAGGATGCGGGCTATTTCTGCGTGCGGCAGGGAATGCTGCGCTGCAAGGCCTGCCTGCGGCCCGGCGACGGCCTGTGCCTGCCCGTCAGCGCGGGGACGCTGGCTGCGCTGCGCTATATCTGCCAGGCTGACCCGCGGCGCGCCTTCGGCTTTCAGGCGTCCGA
>CAUBIP010000073.1 GCA_958436045.1 uncultured Oscillospiraceae bacterium
GACCAATTGTGCCGCGCAGAGCTTGCACAATTGGAGTCTCACCCAACTTGCAGGGCGAAAAGTATTTTCCCCGACTATGCGGTGCATGGGTTCGACTTAGCCAAACGCGCAATGCTTGCGCGTTTGGAGTCTCACCCACTTGCCGCCGGAGAAAATAAATTTGACTTTATTTGCGCCTGCGGGCGCAAACTCTGCGAGGCTTTTTTAACAGTCTGTCGAAAAGGTCCAGTTTAAGCTGGGCTTTTTCTAATAGATATGGCAGAATGGGAAAGGGGGAGGAATGCTGGACCGCGGGAAAATGGAGCGAGAGCTGGCAGAGCTTGCGGTCATAGCGCAGTCGGTACCTACAGGGCATCTGCTTCGAAAAATAGACGCAGCAGTAGATTTCAATAAGCGGTACGAACGCATCGGGGCAAGCGCTGATACACAGTACAGCGGCACATCTGGAAAGCTTATGCGGCATTGGCAGACGATATCGACAGGCAAAGGGCGCGCCTTTGGCGTGCCTTTTGCGCGCTGCGGCCCCGCTTTTTTGCAATTCCGGGAGATTCCCGGCGGAAATCTTCATCAAATCGCTGCATCTGGGAAATATGACTTGCAAAGCGGCGGAAGAGTTGTTAAAATAGCTAATATCTACGATGAAATTTTACGATGGAATCCCTGCGGCCTGGGCCGCGGTGCAAGAGGTGTGCGTGTGTATTTACGATCCCTAGCAGTCCAGGGCTTTAAGTCCTTTCCGGATAAGACCGTCATCCAATTCGGCGACGATATCACGGCCATCGTCGGCCCCAACGGCAGCGGCAAATCGAATATTTCCGACGCCATCCGCTGGGTCATGGGCGAGCAGAGCACCAAGGCCCTCCGCGGCGCGAAGATGGAGGACGTCATCTTCGGCGGCACCCAAAAGCGCGCCCAGGTCGGCTTCGCCGAGGCGACGCTGACGCTGGATAATTCCGATGGCTCCCTGCCGTTAGATGCCCGGGAGGTCATGATTACCCGCCGCTACTACCGCTCCGGTGAGAGCGAATTTTACATCAACAAGCAGTCCGCCCGCCTGCGGGATATCAACGAGCTGTTTATGGATACCGGCCTCGGCCGGGAGGGCTACTCCAACATCAGCCAGGGCCGGATCGACGAGATCCTCTCCCTGAAAAGCGCCGACCGCCGCGAAATTTTCGAAGAAGCCGCCGGTATCTCCAAATACCGCCACCGCAAGGAGGAGACGGAGCACCGCCTGGCCAAGACGGATGAGAATCTCCTGCGCATCGGCGATAAGATCACAGAGCTGGAGCTCCAAGTCGAGCCCCTGCGCCAGCAGGCGGAGAAGGCAAAAAAATACCTCGCCTACCGCGACGAGCTCAAGGGCCTGCAGGTCACCCTCTGGCTCCAGCAGCTGGATAAGCTGACCGCCACGGCGCGCAAGGCCGAGCAGGACTTCACCTCCGCCAACTTTATCCTCCGCCAGGAGCACGACGCGCTGGACGGCCTCTATCGCAAGGCTGAGTCCCTGCAGCAGGCGCTGCAGCAGCGGGACCTGGCGCTGGAGGCCCAGCGGGGCGCCGTCAGCGCCCAGGAATCGGCCCTCCAGCAGTTGGCGGGGCAAATTTCCGTCCTGCGCAGCCAGGCGGAGAATACGGCATCGAATATCGACCGCATCGCGGAAGAAATTTCCGCCCAGGAAGCCCGCGCCGGGGGAATCGAAAGCCAGATCGCCCAGCGTCAGCAGCATGTGAAGGACCTGGCCGCCCAGGCGGACGCCCAGCGCCAGGCCCTGGCCAAGACCGAAGCCAGCTATGCCGCCGCCGTCGCCTCCGCCGGGGGCCTGGCCCAGCGGAACCTGCGGCTTCGCAGCGCCCAGGCAGACCGCCAGGCCCGCCAAGCCGGACTGCAGGCAGACTATAACGCCGCCGAGGCCCAACGCCAGCAGCTCTCCGAGACCCGCGCCCAGCAGGCAAGCGACAGCGCCGCTGCCGCCGGCCGCCTGGCCCAAGCCCAGGCCCAGGCCACCGCCTGCGCCGATGCGCTGGAAAAAGGCCGCGCCGCCGTCGTTAGCACGAAAAACGCCCTGACGGGCTACGAGCTGCGCCGCACCAGCCGCCAGGCCAAGCGCCAGCAGCTGCAGGAGCAGTATGACGCCCAGCGCGTCCAGTGCAGTACGCTCCAGGCCCAGGTCAAATTGTATGAGGACATGGAGCGCGCCTACAAGGGCTTCTCCGAAGCCGTCCGCACCGTCATGCACCAGCGGGACCAGGGCGTTTTGCACAATGTCTACGGCACCGTCGCGCAGCTCATCCGCACGGAGGACGACTACACCGTCGCCATCGAGACCGCCCTCGGCGGCGGGATGCAGCATATGCTCGTCGCCACCCAATCAGACGCCAAGGCCGCCATGCAGCTGCTAAAGCGCCAAAATTCCGGCCGCGCGACGTTTTTGCCTGTCGATACGATGCAGGGCAGCCTCCTTCGGGAGCAGGGGCTGGACCAGACCCCGGGCTTCCTCGGCATCGCCGCCGACCTCATCACCTATGACCCGCGCTTTACCGGCGTCATGCGCTATCTGCTGGGCCGCATCGTCGTGATGCGGGACCTCACCAGCGCCATCGCCGCCGCCAACCGCTTCCATCACCGCTTCAAGCTCGTGACGCTGGACGGCCAGGTCATGAACGCCGGCGGCTCCATGACCGGCGGCTCTGTCGCCCGGTCCGCGGGCTTCCTGACCCGCGCCAACGAGCTTTCCCGCCTGCGCCAGCGTCTGGAGGAGATGACGGCGAATCAGCAGAATTTAGACCGCCAGCTCCGCGAAGCCATCCGCGCCGCGGAGGAAGCCGCCTTTGAATGCGAGACGGCCAGCGGCCAGCTCCGCCAGCAGGAGGACGAGGTCCTCCGCTTGACCGGCGAGCAGCAGCAGCACAAGGTCCTGCTGGACGCCATCACCGCCGCCATGGCCTCCGCCCAGCGGGAAGCCGCCGCCGCCCAAGCCCAGTTTAATGCCTGCGACGCCAAATGCGCCGCCCTGCGCGCCCAACTGGACGCGCTTTCCCAGGAGATTGCCGCCGGTGCTGTCGACCTGGCCCAAGCCGGGGCCGACGAGGCCGCCGCCAGCGACGAGAGCGCCAAGACCTCCGACGAAATTTTACGCCTGAAGCTCGCCATCTCGGCCTTAGATACCGAGGGGACGACCCAGCGCGACGCCATTGCCCAGCTGACCCAGCTCCAAGCCCAGCTCCAAGGCGACCGGGCCGAAAAGGAGAAGCTGCTTTCCCAATACCAAGCCCAGCTCCAAGCCCAAAACGCGTCCTGCGCCGACTTGGAGGGCAAGCACGCCGCCGATCAAGAAGCCCTCGCCGCCGCCCGCCAGGCCCTGCAGGCCGAACTGCAAGCCCGCAAGGCCATGGAGGAGCAGAAAACGAAGGCGGAGCGCGGCGCCCAGGAGAAAAACAAGGACATTTTAAATATGGAGCGCGAATGTGCCCGCCTGGAGCAGAAAAAGCTCTCAGCAGAGCTGGAGGAGAAGCAGATCATCGACAAGCTGTGGGACACCTACCAGCTCACCCGCTCCACCGCGCCGGACGCCGGTGCCGAGATCGAATCGACGGCTGCCGCCCAGCGCCGCATCGCCGAGCTCAAACGCAAGCTTGGCCAATTGGGGACGCCAAACCTCGGCGCCGTCGAAGAATTTGACCGCGTCAACGAGCGTTACCAGTACCTGTCTGAGCAGCGCGATGACGTTGTCCACGCGAAAAACGACCTCCTTGCTGTCATCAAGGATATCACAACCCAGATGACCGAGATCTTTACGTCGGAGTTTGCCAAGATCAACACCTATTTTGGCCAGACCTTCACGGAGATGTTCGGCGGCGGCAAGGCGTCGCTTTCTCTTGACGATCCGTCCCAGCCCCTTGCCTGCGGCATCGAGATCAACGTCCAGCCCCCCGGCAAGCAGCTCAAGACGATCACGCTGCTCTCCGGCGGCGAAAAAGCCTTCGTCGCCATCGCCCTGTATTTCGCGATTCTGAAGGTCCGCCCGACGCCGTTCTGCATGCTCGACGAGATCGACGCCGCACTGGACGACCGCAACGTCGAGCGCTTCGCCAATTATCTGCGCACCTTCTGCAACAAGACCCAGTTCATCGTCGTGACCCACCGCCGCGGCACCATGGAAGCGGCGGACGTCCTCTACGGCGTGACGATGCAGGAGCAGGGCGTCTCCAAGATTCTCCACCTGGACCTGAACCAGATGGAGCAGATCCTGAAACTGGAAAAGAAGTGAGGAATACCCATGGGATTTTTTGACAAGATCAAATCGGGCCTGACGAAGACCCGCAAAGCAATGGCCTCGAGCCTCGGCAGCGTCTTCTCCTTCTCGGAGATCAACGACGATTTTTACGACGAGCTGGAAGAATGCCTCATCCTCGGCGACCTGGGGGTGAACACCGCCGTCAAAGCCGTCGACGCCCTCCGGGCCCGGGTCAAGGCCAATCGCCTGAAAACCGCCGAGGAGGTCAAAGCCGCCCTCCGGGAGATTTTGACGGGGATGCTGGAGGTCGGCGATTTAAATTTGAACCTCGAGACCCAGCCGTCCATCATCCTGATGATCGGCGTCAACGGCGTCGGCAAGACGACGACGATCGGCAAGCTGGCCCACCAGCTGCAGCAGCAGGGGAAGAAGGTCCTGCTCTGCGCCGCCGATACCTTCCGCGCCGCCGCCGCCGAGCAGCTGGAGATCTGGGCCAAGCGCGCCCAGGTCGACTTGATCCGCCAGGGCGAGGGGGCGGACCCGGCTTCCGTCGTCTACGACGCCATCTGCGCCGCCAAGGCCCGCCATTGCGACGTCATCCTCTGCGATACTGCCGGGCGGCTGCATAACAAGCAGAATCTGATGAACGAGCTGCAGAAGATTGCCAAGATCATCGCCCGGGAGCTGCCCGATGCCAGCCGCGAGACGCTTCTCGTCCTAGACGGGACGACGGGTCAGAACGGCCTGCTCCAAGCCAAGCAATTCAGCGAGGTCGCCGACGTCACCGGCATCGTCCTGACGAAGCTGGACGGCACAGCCAAGGGCGGCATTGTCATTGCCGTGGCGGACACGCTGCAAATTCCCGTCAAGCTCATCGGTGTCGGCGAGCAGATCGACGATCTTATGCCCTTCCAGCCCGCCGACTTTGTCCAGGCGCTGCTGTGAGCCCGGGGAGGGGAGAAGCAGGTATGAAATTTGTCCTGGCAAGCCAGAATGTCCATAAGCAGCGGGAGCTGCAGGCGGTCCTCGCGCCCTACGGCGTGGAGCTGCTGCTCCAGCGGGACCTGGGCGTTCAAATCGACGTCGACGAGACGGGGGCGACCTTTGCGGAAAACGCCCGCCTGAAAGCCGACGCCGTCCTCCACGCCACCGGCCTTGCCGCCATCGCCGACGATTCCGGCCTGGTGGTCGATGCCCTGGGCGGGGCCCCCGGCGTCTACTCCGCCCGCTACGGCGCGCCGGACTGCAAGACGGACGCCGACCGCAATGAAAAGCTACTCGCCGCCCTGCAAGGTGTCCCCGACGAAGCGCGCACCGCCCGCTTCGTCTGCGCCCTGTGCTGCGCCCTGCCGGATGGCAGGCGGATCGAGGCTGCGGGCACGTGCCCCGGCGTCATCACCCGGGCCCTGCACGGCGACGCGGGCTTTGGCTACGACCCGCTGTTTTACATCCCGTCCCAGGGCAAGACGTTTGCCCAGCTGGACGCAGCGACGAAAAACGCCCTCTCCCACCGGGGCCGGGCCATCCAAGAATTTATGAAACAACTGCAAAAGGAGCTTCCATATGCTGACAAGTAAACAGCGCGCCCAGCTGCGCGCCCAGAGCAACCCCCTGGAGACGACCCTGATGATCGGCAAGGAGGGGATCACCGAGGGCCTCATCGCCTCCGCCAAGGCCCAGCTGGCCGCCCGCGAGCTCATCAAAGGCCGCGTATTAGAGACGGCCATGCTGACCGCCCGCGAGGCCTGCGACGCCCTCTGCGCCGCCTTAAACGCCGAAGGCGTCCAGACCATCGGCTCAAAATTTGTGATTTACAAGAAAAACGAGAAAAAAGCCCAAATCGCCGCGGAAAAGCAGCGCAACGACGCCCGGGCCAAGGAAAATCCTGTCCGCAAGGGTGCCCAGAGCCGCCGCCGCCAGGAAAAAGAGCGCCGCGAGCAGAAGAACGCCTATTTCCGTGAAGCGGCCATCCAGGCGGCGATTGAACGCCGCCGCCAGCGGGAGCAGTAACGCTTCCCGCGCAAAAGCGCGTAGATTCCGTGCAAGCAGCGGGTATTTTATCTTCAAACGATTACAGCACGCATTTCAGGACAGGGGGTGCCCAGATGGGAAAGATCGGAATTTTCGGCGGCAGCTTCAACCCGCCGCACAACGGGCATATTCTCGCAGCCGAGGAGCTGGCGCGGCGGTTGGAGCTGGATAAAATTTATCTCGTCCCCGCGGCGACGCCGCCCCACAAGCAGCTGCCGCCCGGATCACCCGACGGCCCGGCCCGTCTGCACCTGCTGCAGTTGGCCACCGCCGGGCACCCGAAGCTGGAGGCCTGCGATCTCGAGCTGCGCCGCGGCGGTGTCAGCTACACCGCCGATACCGTCCGCCAGCTGCGCAAGCAGCACCCGGCAGACCGGCTGTATCTCCTCGTCGGCCCCGACATGTTCCTGACCCTCGACGCCTGGCGCGCGCCGGTCATGATCACCTCCCAGTGCACCATCGTCCTTGTCCAGCGTGAAAAGCCGGACGAAGACCTGCAGCGCCGCCTGGACGAGCAGCGGGAGAATTTGTACCGCACCTATGCCGCCCAGATCGTCACGGTGGAAAACGACTATCTGCCCATCTCCTCGACGCTGGTACGCCGGATGCTGACCTTCGGCTGCGGCGAAGCGTACCTGGCCCCCGCCGTGTACCAGGCCATCTGCAATGCGCGGGCCTATGGCCTTGCAAAAAGCCTGCGGGGCCTGCCGCTGGACGCGCTGCGGGAGGCCGCCATCAATCTTCTGAACACCCGCCGCGTCGCCCATGTCCTAGGCTGCAGTGAGACGGCGGCCCGGCTGGCCCGCCGCTACGGCGCGTCCGAACGCGACGCTGCCCGTGCCGGGATCCTGCACGATATCACCAAGGCCCTGCCCCCGGATGCCCAGTTGCGATTGTGCCAAAAATATGATATACTAATTACCGATTTTGAGCGCGCCAACCCCAAGCTGCTCCACGCGAAGACCGGCGCCGCCGTCGCCCGCCACATCTTCGGCGAGAACGACGCCATCTGCGACGCCATCTGCTGGCACACGACGGGCAAGGCGGAGATGACGCTTCTGGAAAAAATTCTCTACCTCGCCGATTATATGGAGCCCAACCGCCGCTTCCCCGGCGTCGAGCTCCTCCGGGAGCAGGTGGAGCAGGACCTGGACCAGGCGCTCTACACCGCGCTGGAGATGTCCGTCCAGTCCATCGAGGAAAAGGGCGCGCTGCTGGATGAAAATTCCCGTCAGGCGCGCGATTATATGCAGCGCCAGCTAGAAAAGAAATGAGGAACAAGCCTATGACAACAGCGAAACAGATCGCCCACCGGGCCGCCCAGGCCCTGGACGCCAAAAAGGGGCAGGACATCAAGCTTCTCCGGGTGACAGACGTGACGACCCTTGCCGATTACTTCCTGATCTGCACCGGCACCTCCAACACCCATGTCAACACCCTCTGCGACGAGGTCGAAAAGGTCATGACCGAAGCAGGGGAGACGCTCCTGCACCGGGAAGGCCACCGCAGCGGCACCTGGGTGCTGCTGGACTTTGGCTCCCTGGTCGTCCATGTCTTTACCGACGACACCCGCAAATTCTACGACCTGGAGCGCCTGTGGAGTGACGCCGTCGAAGAGCCGTTAACCTGCGGCGAATAACCTGCGCAGCCTGTGCAGGGGGAAGATATCTGCAAAAAGAGATTGTGAGGATCA
>CAUBIP010000074.1 GCA_958436045.1 uncultured Oscillospiraceae bacterium
AAGTAATCTTTGCTATATAGACTCTGATCTCATTGTGATTCGATTGTCTCCCATATCAGCGACTGGCCGGGTACCGTCTGCGGTAAGCGGCGGCCTGCGTATTGGTCCTGCGGCTTTGCCGCGCCGTGCGCGCAGGTGCCCAAGCGTCTCATGGGAGCGCATCCAGAATGATTTTTCAAGTGGCATGCTGCGGGCTGGCAGCATGCCACTTTTTTGGGCCTGGCGCTTTCCCGGAAAACGCCGCGCTTTTGCATGTTTTTGCATGTTTATGACACCATTTGGAATTTGAGAGAGCAGAGGAAGCGTGTGTATGAAGAAGATCATTGAATTAAAAAGCATCTCCAAATCCTTCGACGGGGAGCCAGTGCTGGACAGCATTAGTCTGGACATTCACGACAACGAATTTATCACCCTGCTGGGCCCCTCCGGCTGCGGCAAGACGACGACCCTGCGCATCATCGGCGGCTTCGAGACGCCCGACGAGGGGGACGTCATTTTTATGGGCGAACGCATCAACGATGTCCCGCCCCACAAGCGGCATGTCAACACGGTCTTCCAGAAATACGCGCTGTTTCCGCATCTGAACGTTTTTGAGAACGTCGCCTTCCCGCTGCGGGAGCGCAAGGTCCCCAAGGCACAGATCCAGGAAAGCGTCAACCGGATGCTGGACATGGTCATGCTCTCGGGCTTTTCCCACCGGCGGGTCACAAGCCTTTCCGGCGGCCAGCAGCAGCGGGTGGCCATCGCCCGGGCGCTGGTCAACGAGCCGAAGGTTCTGCTGCTGGATGAGCCCCTGGGCGCACTGGACCTGAAGCTGCGCAAGGATATGCAGCAGGAGCTGAAAAAGATCCAGAAAAACACAGGCATCACGTTTATCTTCGTCACCCACGACCAGGAAGAGGCCCTGAGTATGTCCGACACCATCGTCGTCATGAGTCACGGCAAGATCCAGCAGATCGGCACACCGACGGACATTTACAACGAGCCGGTCAACGCCTTTGTGGCAGACTTTATCGGCGAGAGCAATATCGTCGACGGCGTCATGCTGGAAGACTACCGGGTCAGCTTCGGCGGGCAGGAATTCCGCTGCCTGGACAGTGGCTTCGGCAAAAATGAGCCGGTGGACGTCGTCATCCGCCCGGAGGACGTGGATATCATCGCGCCGGACAAGGGTAAGCTCCGGGGTAAGGTGACGTCCGTCACCTTTATGGGCGTGCACAACGAAGCCATCGTGGATATCGACGGCTTTAAATGGATGATCCAGACGACGGACCCGGTGACGGAGGGCGCCTACATTGGCATCACCCTGGAGCCGGACGCCATCCATATTATGAAAAAATCCGAATACTCCGGCCTGTTCGGCGACTACTCCTCCTTCTCCAACGAGCTCGATGAGCTCTCCAACCCGGGTGAGGAGGAAGACGCATGAAAGCTGCAAGAACGCTGCGCACGGAGCGGGCGGTCCTGGCCCCTTACTCCGTCTGGGCGCTGCTTTTCGTGCTTGTCCCGCTGATCTTTGTTGCCTACTACGCCTTCACGGACAACAGCTTCGCCTTCACGACCGAGCACATCACCCGCTTTTTCACCGCCACCAGCAGCCTGGTGCAGGACGACGGCAGCACCACGGAGGTCCACACTTACCTCCTGATCTTTGTCCGCTCCCTGAAGCTGGCGGTCATCTCGACAGTCATCTGCCTGCTGCTGGGCTATCCTATCGCCTATATCATGTCACGGGCAAAGGAAAAGACGCAGAAAACCATGATGACGCTCATCATGATCCCCATGTGGATGAATTTTCTGATCCGAACCTATGCCTGGATGACAATCCTGCAGGATACGGGCATTATCAACGGGCTTCTGGGCAAACTGGGTCTGGGGCCGATCCACGTCATCGGGACAGAGACCGCCGTCATCATCGGCATGGTCTACGACTACTTCCCCTATATGGTCCTGCCCATCTACTCCATTCTCGCCAAGCTGGACGGAAAGCTGCTGGAGGCGGCCCGGGACCTGGGCTGCAACAGCTTTTCCGTCCTCAAGCGGGTCGTCCTGCCTCTGAGCCTGCCGGGTATCATCTCCGGCATCACGATGGTGCTCATCCCGTCGATCAGCACCTTCTATATCTCCCAAAAGCTGGGCAGCGGCAAATTCTTCCTCATTGGCGACGCCATCGAGGGCCAGTATGTCGCGAACAACCTGCACTTTGCCGCGGCCATCGCCTTTATCCTGATGCTGATCCTGCTGGCCGGCATGGCGCTGATGAAATACTTTACCACGAAGCACGTATACGGAGGGAAATAAGATGAAGCTTTCTTCCAAAATTTACAGCGGCGTCATCTTCTGCTTCCTGTTCGCCCCCATCGTCGTCCTGCTGGTCTTCTCGTTTAACGAGAGTAAGAGCCTGTCCGTCCTCTCCGGCTTTTCTCTGAATTGGTACCAGGAGCTGCTGCGGGACCGTAATACCCTAGAATCGGTCAAGAACACCTTGTTGCTGGCCGCCTCCGCTACGGCCATTGCCACCGTCATCGGCACAACAGCCGCCGTCGGTATCCACAAGCTGCGCTCGAAATGGTACCGGGCTGTGATGAACACTGTCACGGATATCCCCATGACGAACCCGGATATCATCACCGGCATCTCCCTGATGCTGATGTTCGTCTTTGTCGGCCGCCTGTTCGGCGCATCGACGAGCCTGAGCTTTCTCACCATGCTCATCGCCCACGTGACCTTCTGCACGCCCTATATCATCCTGCAGGTGCTGCCCAAGCTCCAGCAGATGGACAAAGCCCTGCCGGAGGCTGCCATGGACCTGGGCTGTACCCCGATGCGGGCCTTTTGGAAGGTGGAGATTCCGGAGATCCTGCCTGGCATCATCACCGGGGCCATCATGGCCTTCACCCTCTCGCTGGACGACTTCGTCATCAGCTATTTCACCTCTGGCAACGGCTTCGAGACTCTGCCGATTCGGATCTACGGCATGACAAAAAAAACCGTCAATCCCAAAATGTACGCCCTGGCGACCATCATTTTCTTCGTGACCCTCACGCTGCTGCTCATCAGCAACGTCGTGGACAATGAAGAAAGCCGAGCGCTCCGGGCCGCCCGCAAGAAGCAGGCAAAGGGCCGCCGCGCCCCCGCCGCCGAACAAGAATAATACGAGGAGGAAATGTACAATGAAAAAATGGATGCTCCTGCTGGCAGCGACGCTGCTGCTGGCCCTGTCCCTTGCCGGCTGCGGCAGCAAAAGCAGCCAGACCCTGAATGTCTACAACTGGGGCGAGTATATCTCCGACGGCAGCGAAGGCAGCTTCGATACCATCCGGGAATTCGAGTCCTGGTATGAGGAGACCTACGGCGAGAAGATCACCGTCAACTACACGACCTTTGCCTCCAACGAGGATATGTATAATAAGATATCCAGCGGCGCCGTCAGCTACGATGTCATCATTCCCTCGGATTATATGATCGCCCGGATGGCAGACGAGGGCCTACTCCAGCCGCTGAATTTTGAGAACATCCCCAATTACCAGTATATCGACGACAACTTCAAGGGCCTGTACTATGACCCGGATGACCAATATACCGTCCCCTACGCCTACGGCATCGTCGGCGTGATCTATGACGCCAATGTTGTAGACAAAGCCGATACCGGCAGCTGGGACCTGCTGTGGAACGACGCCTATGCCGACCGCATCGTCCAGTTCAACAACTCCCGGGACGCCTTTGGCACCGCCATGTACAAGCTTGGCCTGGATGTCAACACGACCGACAAAGCAGACTGGGACAAAGCCTATGACGAGCTGCTGACCCAGCGTCCTTTGGTCTACAGCTATGTGATGGACGAGATCTTCAACATGATGGAATCCGGCGAGGCCTCCATCGGCGCGTACTACGCCGGTGACTATTTCACCATGCGTGACGCCCAGTCCGATAACGTGGACCTCCAATTCTACTACCCGGACCCCACCAATTTCTATATCGATGCCATGTGCATCCCCACCTGCGCGGAGCACAAGGACCTGGCAGAGATCTTCATCAACTATATGCTCTCAGAGGAGCCCGCCGTCGCCAACGCGGAGTACACCAGCTACGCCTCCCCCAACAGCCTGGTCTACAACAGCGTAGCCTATCAAGACGACATGGGCGCCGACGCCATAGCGATTCTCTACCCCGAGCTCGGCGACTTTGCCCAGCGCTACAACACCCTAGCCTACCGCAACCTCGACCCCGACCTCCTGGATTACCTCAACACGCTCTGGGAAAACGTCAAGATCAACTAAAGAACGCAGAGCAAAAGGCCCGCCGGTCGGCGGGCCTTCTGTTTTATCATACGCTTGGTGCGCAGCATCACCAGATCTTTTTGTAAAGCTCAATGACGTCGTCCTCTGTGGGGATGCGGGGGTTTGTGGCAGTACAGCCGTCCTGCAGGGCGTTTTTCGCCATCAGGGAGATCTGCGCCTCATATTCCTCCTTCGTCAGCTTCGGCAGCGCTTCGGAGACGCGGGTGGGCATATGCATCTCCGTCGCCATAAAGCGAACCTGGTTGATCAGGGCATGGACCGTCACGACCTCATTGAGGTTGTTGACGCCCAGAATGCGGGCCATATTGCAGTATTTCTGTACGCAGGGCGCATAGCTGGACTTGCTGCGGCTGTAGAGATTGATCTCGCTGTTATACTCAATGATATGCGGCAGCAGGATGGAGTTTGCCCGGCCATGGGGGATATGGAACACCGCGCCCAGCTGATGGGCCATGCCGTGGTTCAGGCCCAGGGAAGAAGCATTGAACGCCAGGCCCGCCAGGCAGGAGGCGACATGCATCTTCCGCCGGGCGTGGGTATCGTTATTATCTGCCTGGGAGCGCAGCAGGAATTGGCCGCAGATTTCGACAGCCTTCTCGGCGAAGGCGCCGGAAAATTCATTGTTCTGGATGCTGACATAGGCCTCCAGCGCGTGGGTCATGACGTCCATCCCCGTATCCGCCGTGACAGAGGCTGGGACACTCTTGACCAGGACCTCATCCAGGATCGCTTCGTCCGGGACCAGGTCGTCGGACGTCAGGGGGTATTTGACGTTCTTCTCCGGGTCGGTAATGACGGCAAAGCAGGTGACCTCGCTGCCGGTGCCGCTGGTCGTCGGGACGGCGATGAGGCGGGCGGAGAATGTCGGATCCACATTCCGGGCAAATTTCCGCACAGACTTGGATAGGTCAATGGCGCTGCCGCCGCCGATGGCGACAATGACCTCCGGCCGGAACTGCAGCGCCGCGCCGATCCCGGCGACGACCTTCTCGATCGGAGGGTCGGGCACGACGTCACTATAGATCGAATACGTCTTTCCGGCGGCCTGCAGGCGACGCACCGCGTGCTGCACCATCCCGGAGGAGACGACAAAGGGGTCGGCAATGATCATCACCCGCTGATAGGGCATTGCCTTCAGGCGGTCCAGCGAATCCTGACCAAAATAGATTTTTGTTTTGATGTCAAATTCTTTCATGGGGAAAACTCCTTTCTGGAGTACTTGTACCGGCTCTTTCGATACGAAAGGTATGATTTCTTATACTTTACCACATTTCCATGCCCCCGGCAATCCCCATTTGCACGAAAATCAGCGAAAAATTTCCGGGATTTTTGCTGCGCGGCAGAAATTTCCCCAGCAGGGTAAATTTTTTCCAGTCCGGCGCATATTCCGCCAGCGGCGGCAGATACTACCAGCGATGACTTTCATTAGGAGGTAGTCTCTGATGCAACAAAAATTGACGCAACGAATGACCCGGCTGCTGGCCGCCGCCGGGGCGGCCCTGCTGCTGACCCAAGCAGCCTGGGCCGCGGCCTATGAGGTTCCCTGGGACGAGACGTGCCAGCTGCACAGCGAGGATTTTACCGCCGGGCAGACCGTCGACGGGATCCTGATCCGGTCCGTGCCCACGGCGGCAGACGGCAGCTTTTGCTACGGCAGCCGGGTGCTGCGGGCTGGTGATGTGCTCCCCGCCAGCGCATTGGATGCCATTACGCTCCGCCCCGCCGCCCAGCGCGACGGTGAGCTTGCCCTGACCTACTGCCCCATTGAAGAGGGCACGCTGGGCAGCCAGGCACAGCTGAGCATCGCCGTCTCCGACGGTAAGACGGAGCCGCCAGTCGCGAAGGATGGCAAGCTCGAGACCTATCGGAACATCGCCAATAACGGCACGCTCCAGGTCGAGGGCGGCGCAGAGGGCGCCATGACCTACCAGCTCGTCCGGGCGCCGAAGCGCGGCGAGGTCTCCATCTCGGAAGATGGCACCTTTCTCTATACGCCGAAGGAAAACAAGGTCGGCACCGATCGCTTCACCTATACGGCGACGGACGCGGCGGGCAATGTCTCCAATGAGGCGACAGTCACCGTCCGCATTCAAAAAGCCGCCGATGCAGCAGCCTACGCCGATCTCGACAGCGACTATGACCAGTTTGAGGCCATGTGGCTCCGGGCCAGCGGCCTGTTCTCCGGCCGGGAGCTAGGCGGCCAAGCCTGCTTTGAGCCGAACGCCACCCTCTCCCGGGGGGAGTTCCTCGTCATGGCCATGCAGGTGGCCGGGCTCGCGCCGGATGCGGTCGAGACCGTCTCCGGCTTCTCCGACGAGGGCGACGCGCCTGCGTGGATGCGGCCCTATCTCAGCGCTGCCCTGCGCTGCGGCGTTGTCTCCGGTATTCCCGCGTCGGACGGACTGCTGTTTGCGCCCAACGAACCTGTCACCTGCGCCCAGGCAGCGGTGATGCTGCAAAACATCCTGCAGCTGCCCCAGCCAGAGACGGCGACGGTCTTCGCCCCGGAGACCGTCCTCCCCACCTGGGCCGCGTCGGCCGTCAGCACGCTGGCAGCGGCAGACCTGCAGCTCGACTGCGCCGACTATGACCGCAGCCTGACCCGCCGGGAAGCCGCCTGCCTACTCTACCAAGCGCACCTGCTCCACGAGGCTTAAAAAGCGCAAAAACTGCACAGAAAAAGCAGCGACTGGCATCAGTCACTGCTTTTCTGTATATGGGCCTCAGTACAACCCGTCCGTCAGTCTTCAGCAGCCAAAAAGCTCTGCTGTCTTCTTCATGCGCGCCGCAATGGGCACGCCAAAGGGACAGCGGGATTCGCAGGCCTGGCAGCCGATGCATTCGGATGCGGTATGCGCTAAAGATTCATAGTGGGCCCGTACCGTGGCCGGTACCTCCGGCTGCATGGCCGCAAGATCATAAAATTTATTGATTATGGCAATGTCGAGCTCCGCCACACAGGGCTTACAGTGCCCGCAGTAGGTACATTCCCCGCGGTAGGATTGGAACGGCGCATTGGAGAGGACCGATGCATAGTCCTTTTCCGCTTCGGACGCATGTTCATAGGCCACCGCCTGATCCACCTGCTCCTTGGTGTCATAGCCGCACATGATTGCGCTGACGGCCGGGCGGGTCAGGGCATAATGAATGCACTGCACAGGAGTCAGGCGCACCCCAAACGGAGAGCGCTTCGCGTCGAACAATCTGCCCCCGGCAAAGCCCTTCATCACGGTGATGCCAATATCATTCTGCTCACAGACGCGGTAGAGCCGCGCACGGTCGGCGTCGGTCCCCTTCAGTCCTGTGTCAAACTCTTCCACAAACATCGTGTCAAGATCCTCGCTGGCGGGCAGCAGATCAAATGCCGGATTGATGCTGAAGAGGATCATCTCCACATAACCGGATTCCGCCGCCTTGACCGCGATCTTTGGATTATGCGAGCTGATGCCAATATGGCGGATCACGCCGCGGTTTTTCAAATCCATTACATAGTCCAGAAATTCGGAGTGCTGCAGCTGCTTCCACTCCTTCTCAGAATCCACATAATGGATCATCCCCAGATCGATATAATCTGTCTGCAGGCGTTTTAAAAGGTCTTCAAAGGCAGGGCGGACATAGGCCATGTCCCTC
>CAUBIP010000075.1 GCA_958436045.1 uncultured Oscillospiraceae bacterium
GAAAGAAAAAAGTTTTCCTGTTTTTTCAATTTTCCTATTGACTCCCCGGGTATTTTTGATTATACTATGTACATAGAGCTTGTCTAGTATTAAAACGACGCAAGCATCTGTGAATACCCAGCATCTATTCACAGCATCCTTCATCAAAAAAAGCGCCTTTGTGTTACCGGTCATTCCACAAAGGCGCTTTTCTCTGCCCATTTTTCTGCCGTGCCCTTACAGGGACGCTTTGATCTGCTGCACCATCCGGTCGACATAATCCCGGTAGTTTTCCAGGGTATCGACCCAGTTTTCCAGGCAGCTGCGGCCCAGGGGCGTGATCTGGAAGACACGCTTGGCATGGGCCTTCTCCGTATCCCACCGGGAGACCAAGTACCCGGCGCTCTCCATGCGCTTGAGCATCCGGTACAGGCCGGTAGCGTCCAGGCTCTCGCCGCCCAGCAGGTTGCGCCGCTCCAGCTCCTGGATGATCTGGAAGCCATGGCTCGGCCCGTCGGACAAAATAACCAGGACAGCCGGCTTGACCAGCTTATCCAGGTACGAGCCCTGGCACGGGCAATTCTCCTCCTGCATCCGCATCTGGGGCAGGCTCTTGCAGACATGCTCCTCCAGCGCCTCGCTGGTGTGGCGGACAAAGGGATAGCTGGCGCAGCCATCCTCCCGGTGCATCAGCGCAAACCACTCCGGATGCACGATATAGAGTGCCGCCGTCAGCCCAAGGTCAGCAAAATCCGGGGCGTCATTGGTGCTGGCCGCGCAGCAGCATGTCGTCTGCTGCTGCGCCTTGCCGATGGTGATAAACACCGTCTGGTTCTCCTGGAACAGGACCGTCCCCGCTTCGGAGAAATCGACCGTATCGGCTGCCAGATGCTCCTCGCAGTCGGACAGGACCTTTTCCGCCAGGCAGGAAAACGGGCCGCGCGCCAGCAGGGCCGTGCCGCCCAGGGCCAGCAGTGTCACCGGTACTTTGCAGCCAGACAGGGCCGCGGCTGCCGCCGCCTCGTCCACCGCCGCCGGATAGCCCGCCTGCCGGAGCAGCTTGGTCAGGACCTCCCGGGTCGCGTCGTCACGCGCGCTGACGCCCAAAAGCTGCAATGCGTCCCGGTTGCCCAGGACATAGTGCAGTGCCAGGAGCCGGGCATCGTTCTCCCGCTCGATATGCATGGCCCCGTAATCCACCCAGATATTCTTCATGATATCGCCTCCGCTTCCAGCCTTTCCGCCCCGCGCCGACTGGGGGCAGACCCCAGGCCGCTTTTTTCATGTTATTATTTTCATTATAACGAATTTCCTACCCAAATGCAAGGCTTAAATTCTCCCTGCACAGTAGGAAAACCGGCGCAGCCGGGCGGCATGCTCGCCTGCCGGGCTGCGCCGGTTCTTGCGCTTTTCTTACTCCGCCGCCTGAGCGCATTGGGCCAGGATCCGCGCATAGAGGGCCTGGACCGGTTTTGTCATCCGGCAGCCCTTAGCGTAGAGCAGGTAGAGCTGCCGGGTCGTGCTCTTCCCCTCCAGCCGGAAGGGCAAAATACCGCGCGCCTGCCGGGCGGCAAACCCGGAGACGATGGCTACGCCCATGCCCTGGGCCACCATCTGCTGCATCGCCTGGGCGCTCTCCACCCGGGCGATGACCCGGATCGACTCCGACGTGATCCGATTATCGCACAGGAAGTGATCCACCGCCAGCTTCGTTCCGGAACCACCGGCCCGGACGATCAGTGGCTCCCCCAGCAGCTCGTTGCCGCTGGCGCCGCTTTTCTGAAGCGCCCGGTATTTTGGCGTATCCGGCGCGATCAGCATCAATTCATCCTGGGCGATCGGCTCATAGCACAGCGCCTGCCGGTTCAAAACGGCCCCGGCAAAGCCGAGCTGGGCCTCCCCATCTAGGACCATCCGATGCACTGCATCGCTGTCGCCGCCCCGCAGGGTAAAGCGGTACTGGGGATACTGCCGGGAAAAATCCGCCAGATAACCCGGCAGCAAATACTGCATGGGGATAGAGGAGGCGGCCAGCGTCAGCTCTAGATGCGCGTGCTCCATAAGCTGCCGTGTCAGATCAGCGCAGTTTTGCAGGATCACCTTTGCATGGGTGTAGACCTTGCGTCCCTCCTCCGTCAGGGCGATCTTCCGCTTGCCGGTGCGCAGCAGAAGCGTCAGCCCCAGCTCCTTTTCCAGCGCCGTAATATGCCCGCTGACGGTAGATTGGGCCAGATACAGCTGCTCCGCTGCCGCGGTAAAGCTGCCCTGCTCGACGACCGCCGCAAAGACCTCCAGCTGTTTCAGATTCAAATTCTGCATCTCGTCACCTTAAAGCAGCACTTCATAAAGCCCGGCAAATTCCGGAAACCCCGGCTGGCCCTCAAAACAGGGCCGCTCCGCCTTCGGCGCGGCCCAGGCCATGCCGCAGTCCGAGGTGATGCTGCGGGGCACCGGGATCAGGCGGCCGGGCAA
Source organism: uncultured Oscillospiraceae bacterium (assembly GCA_958436045.1). GTDB lineage: Bacteria > Bacillota > Clostridia > Oscillospirales > Oscillospiraceae > SVMC01. The sequence continues at coordinate 2,452 of CAUBIP010000075.1, forward strand.
GCCGTTTGCCTTGCAGTGCTTTTCCATGGCAATGGCCGCGGAGGTCGTATGAAATGTAATGATCAGCTTCTCTTCTTTTTCTCTCATCCTTCTGCATAGCTCCTTATTGCGGCAATGGCTGTCTCTACTTCGGCGGGCGTATTGTACCAGCCGAAGGAGAACCGCACTGCCCCCTGGGCCTCCGTGCCCAGGGCGCGATGCATCCGGGGCGCGCAGTGGGCGCCGGAGCGCACGGCAATATCATACTCCGCCGCCAGGAAATCTGCCACCTCGCCGGAATCCGCATCTTCGATATTCAAGCTGACGACCGGGGCCCGGTCTCCTGTGAAATCGCCGTAGACCGTCACGCCGGGGATCGCCCGAACACCGTCGTAAAACTGGCGCATCAGGGCCGTCTCCTTTTCGTGGATGGCCGCGACGCCGGTCTCGCGTAAAAAGTCCACCGCAGCGGACAGCCCGGCGATGCCGTGGCCGTTCAGCGTTCCCGCCTCCAGGCGGGTCGGATAGGCGGCGGGCTGCTCCGGCAGATAGGTCTGCACACCGGTGCCGCCGGTCTTGAGGGGGCGGATCTCCACACCCTCGGCCAGACACAGGCCGCCCGTCCCCTGGGGGCCCATCATGCTCTTGTGACCCGTGAAGCACAGCACGCTGATGCCGCTGCGGGCCATATCAATGGGAAAAGCTCCCGCTGTCTGGGAGGCATCCACAACATAAAGCAGGCCATGCTCCCGGGCGAATGCCCCGACAGCGTCGAGAACCACCAGATTGCCGGTGAGGTTTGACGCGTGGGTCGTGATCACGGCGCGGGTATTGGGCCGCAGCAGCGGCGCGAAATCGGAGAGTGCAATCCGCCCCAGCCGATCTGCCGGAACAAAGCTAAGCTCCACGCCCCGCTTTTCCAGCCGATAGAGAGGCCGCAGCACAGAATTATGCTCCAGGTCTGTCGTGATGACATGGTCACCCGGGCCAAACAGGCCGAAAATCGCCGTATTCAGCGCTTCCGTCGCATTGCTGGTAAAGCAGACCCGCTCCGGGCTGCTGCAGCCGAAAAGGTCCGCCAGCTTCTGCCGGGCGTCGTAAATCACCCGGGCGGCGCTGAGGGAGCCGCCATTGACACCCCGGCCACTGTTGCCCAGCGACTGCATCGCCTGGGCCACCGCCTCAATGACGCAGGGCGGCCGCCGCAGCGACGTGGCCGCGTTATCCAAATAAATCATGCCTGGACTCCTTTCCGCGCCGCGCGCATCATTACGGGCGGATGATCTTCCCCGCGCCGTTCATTTTCTCGACGATCTGGTACATATTCGTCACAGAGCCGACCGCCAACTGCTCCGTCAGTCCATAGTAATTCAGGCAGGTGCCGCAGGCGAGAATCTCCACGCCCTGGCGCTCCAGCTCCTGCAGGTCCTGCAGGCTGTCGCTGCCCGGCACGGCCAGCTTCACGCCTCCGTTGTAGAGCAGAACCGTCTTCGGCAGCTCCGGCAGCTGGCTAACGGCAAAGACGAAGCCCTTGAGCAGCGTTGCGCCCAGCTCCGCGCTGCCGGAACCCATCTCGTTCGTACCGATGACCACAATGGTATCACCGGAGACCAGCGGGCCGCAGCCGCAATCCATCGCCGCTTCCGCCGCACCGTCTCCTACGGGGATCGTCACGACATAGTGATCCGGTGCAAGCTGCTGCTCCGCTGCCTGCAAGCCGCGGCCAGAGGCCATCCGCTGCAGATTCTGCACCGCGACTGCGTTATCCACATACACTTCCAGCGTGCCGCTGCCCATTTCCTGCAGCGCTTTCGTTGCCTTTACCACCGGGATGGGGCACTGCTCACCTCTTGCGTCGACTACTTTCGTTTCCATTGTCTCAGGTCCTTTCTAGGTTCATTATGATGCGCAGCCAGTGACCGGCTGCTTTTCCTGCCGCTTTTTCACAGCAGATGCTTTCTTTGTTATCATATCACATTCCGTTGTGTTCGTCAAAGTACAGCGGTTCTATTGCAATCGTATTTTGCGATTATTTGTATTATACCATCGCTTATTCCGTCCAATCCGTGCAGCCCGCCCAGAAGACACTGCAGAAAAATCCGCCGAATCTGCAAGTTTCGCCTTGACATCCTGCAATTTGATTGTATAATTGTATACAAGGATTCACAAAACCATCATAAAGAAAAGGAGAGACGATCCATGCTGGAGATTTCAAGCAAAACAAATTTGCTGGAACAGAACACCTATAAATATTCCCTGCAGGATGTCGCAGAGCCGAATCTGTACCGGGATATTTATGACTACGATACCGTCCCCAAGATCGCGTTCAACCACCGCCGGGTGCCGATGAACATGCCTGAGGAGATCTGGATCACCGATACCTCCCTGCGCGACGGCCAGCAGTCTGTCGAGCCGTATACGGTCGATCAGATCGTCAACATCTATAAATTCCTCTCGCGTCTGGGTGGCCCCTACGGCATCATCCGCCAGACGGAATTTTTCGTCTATAGCAAGAAGGACCGCCAGGCCATCGAAAAGTGCATGGAGCTGGGCCTTCCCTTCCCGGAGATCACCAGCTGGATCCGCGCCAGCAAGGACGACTTCCTCTTGGTCCGGGACCTAGGCATCAAAGAGACGGGCATCTTAGTCAGCTGCAGCGACTACCACATTTTCAAAAAAATGAAAATGACCCGCGCCCAGGCGCTGGATCATTACCTTGGCACGGTGAAGGACGCCTTTGACGCCGGTGTCATGCCCCGCTGCCATCTGGAGGATATCACCCGCGCCGATTTCTACGGCTTTGTCGTCCCGTTCGTCAATGAACTGGTCAAGCTCTCCGAGGAGGCGAAGATTCCCGTTAAGATTCGCGCCTGCGATACCATGGGCTATGGCGTGCCGTATTCCGAGGTCGCGCTGCCCCGCAGCGTCCCTGGCATCATCTACGGCCTGCAGCACTATTCCGACCTGCCCAGCGAAATGCTGGAGTGGCACGGCCACAACGACTTCTACAAAGCCGTCACCAACGCCTCCACGGCGTGGCTCTACGGCGCCTGCGCCGTCAACTGCAGCCTGCTTGGCATCGGCGAGCGCACCGGCAATGTCCCGCTGGAGGCCATGGTCTTTGAATACGCCGCCCTCCGCGGCTCTCTGGACGGCATGGATCCGACGGTCATCACCGAGATTGCCGACTATTTCCAGAAGGACATCGGCTACGAGATCCCCGTTATGACACCGTTCGTCGGCCGCAACTTTAATATGACCAAAGCCGGGATTCACGCCGACGGGCTTTTGAAAGACGAGGAGATCTATAATATCTTCAACACCCGCAAGCTGCTGAACCGCAAACCCACCGTCCAGATCGGCAAGACCTCTGGCCTGGCCGGGATTGCCTACTGGATCAATGAAAACTACAACCTGCCGGAAAGCGAAGCCGTCTCCAAGCGGGACCCGCTGGTGGAGCAGCTCAAGCAGTGGATCGACGCAGAGTACGAGGGTGGCCGTCAGACGACACTCGCCACCCACGAGCTGGAAGCGAAGATTGAGCAGCTGTCCGGCGGAAAATACAAGCGCGTTTAAGGGGGTGGCAACATGTACGACACGACACATAAAACGGTTTCTCTGGCAGACCGGGTCTTTGACAAGCTGGAAGATGACATTCTCTTTGGCCGCTACGCCAAGGGCGAGATCCTGACGGAGCTGCGCCTGGTCGAGGAACTGGGCGTCAGCCGGACACCCATTCGAGAGGCCCTGCGGCGGCTTGCCCAGGAGCGCCTGATCGCCGATACCGGCAAGGGCTCCGTCGTCCTGGGGATCACCAAGGAGGACCTGCAAGACATTCTCAACATCCGCCTGGCCGTCGAGGGGCTGGCAACGTATTATGCCACGCTGAACATGACCCCTGAGGGGCTGGATGAGCTGCGGCATATCGTCGAGCTCCAGGAGTTTTACACCAGCCGGAACGATCCAGCACACATCAAGGAAATGGACGACCATTTCCACAACCTGATCTGCACCCTCAGCGGCCGCCAGGTCATCGCCGATACGCTGCGCCCGCTGCATCGGAAAATCCAGAATTACCGCCGCAGCTCCATGGCCGACACGGCCCGCGCCCGGGCTGCGACGCAGGAGCACCGCGCCATCTTTGAAGCCATGGCCGCTGGGGACGCCGAGCGAGCCAAGGCGCTGACGGTAGAGCACATCACCAATGCAAAAGCGAGTATTCTCGGAAAGGAACAGGCATAATGGGTTACACGATCGCACAAAAAATCATCAAAGCGCATCTGCGCTCCGGCGAAATGACGCCGGGCAGCGAGATCGCCCTGAAAATCGACCAGACACTGACACAGGACGCCACCGGCACGATGGCGTACCTGGAATTCGAAGCCATGGGTGTGCCCCGGGTCAAGACAGAGCGCAGCGTTGCCTACATCGACCACAACACGCTGCAGTCCGGCTTTGAAAACGCCGATGACCACCGCTATATCCAGTCCGTCGCAAAAAAGCACGGCATCTGGTTCTCCCGGCCCGGCAACGGCATCTGCCACCAGGTCCATCTGGAGCGCTTCGGCAAGCCCGGCAAGACCCTTATCGGGTCGGACAGCCACACGCCCACCGGCGGCGGCATCGGCATGCTGGCCATGGGTGCCGGTGGTCTGGACGTGGCAGTCGCCATGGGCGGCGGCGCGTATTATATCACCATGCCGAAGATGTTCAAGGTCAATCTGACCGGTCATCTGCGCCCGTTCGTCACCGCGAAGGATATCAGCCTGGAGCTGCTGCGGATTCTCTCGGTCAAGGGCGGCGTCGGCGCGATCATCGAATGGGGCGGCGAGGGCATCGCCAGCCTGTCTGTTCCGGAGCGGGCCACCATCACGAACATGGGCACGGAGCTGGGCGCGACAACGTCCATCTTCCCCTCGGATGAGGTCACCCGGGCCTTCCTGAAGGCCGAAGGCCGCGAAGCGGATTATACGCCCCTGGCCAGCGACCCGGACGCCGTCTATGACCGCATCATCGACATCGACCTCGACACGCTGGAGCCTATGATTGCCTGCCCGCACAGCCCGGACAATGTCGTCAAGGTCTCCTCCCTCAAGGGCACGAAGGTCGACCAGGTCTGCATCGGCTCCTGCACCAACTCCTCTCTGTTTGATATGCTCAAGGTCGCAGCCCTGCTGAAAGGCAAGACCATTGATCCCTCGGTCAGCCTCTCCATCTCCCCCGGCTCCAAGCAGGTCCTGACAATGCTGGCCGACTGCGGTGCGCTGACAGATATCATCGCCAGCGGTGCGCGGATCCTCGAATGCGCCTGCGGCCCCTGCATCGGCATGGGTTTCTCTCCCAACTCCGGCGGCGTCAG
>CAUBIP010000076.1 GCA_958436045.1 uncultured Oscillospiraceae bacterium
CAGCCCGCTGCGCCACCGCCTGGGCTGTCGCCTGCCCGCCGGCCGCCTGCTCCGCCAGATACAGGCGCAGCTCTGTGAACATCGTGTATTCCAGGGCGCAGATGCGGTCCTTGGCGGAGAGAATCGTATTTTCCAGATCCTTGAGCTCCTGGGTGATGTAGCGTTCGCAGTTGACCAGGGTCTGCTTGCGGATATACGTCTCCGGGACCAGATCTGTCTGGCCCTTGCTGACTTCAATATAATACCCGAAGACCCGGTTGTAGCCTACCCGCAGATTGCGGATGCCCGTCTTTTCCTTCTCCCGGGCTTCGATAGCGGTGAGGGTGCCGGTACCGCCGGACATGATATCCCGCAGCTGGTCCACCTCTTCGCTGTAGCCGGGGCGTATCATGCCGCCCTCCCGCAGGGAAAACGGCGGGTCGTCCACGATGGCGCGGTCAATGCGCTGGCACAGATCCGTGAGGGGGTCCAGCGCCTGGGCAAGCTGCTGCAGCAGTGCCGCATTGACGCCTTCCAGCTGCTGCAGGACCTCCGGCAGGGCGCGGCAGCCGCCCGCCAGAGCGACCAGGTCCCGGCAGTTGGCTGAGCCGGTGACGATGCGCGCCATGAGCCGCTCAAAATCTGTGACCGGCCGCAGGGCGAGGATCAGCTCCTCCCGCCGAACGGTCTGCTGGGTCAGCTCCTCGACGGCGTTCAGCCGCTTTTGGATAGCCGCGGGGTTCAGCAGGGGCTTTTCCAGCCAACTGTGCAGCAGGCGGCCGCCCATGGCTGTTTTTGTATGGTCCAGGACCCAGAGCAGGCTGCCGCGCTTTTCCTTGGCCCGGAGGGTCTGGGTGATCTCCAGATTTCGCCAGGCGGCGGGGTCGAGCTGCATAAAGCGGTCCGTCGTGTAAAATTCTAAGGTATTGATATGCCGCAGGTCCAGCCGCTGGACCTGCCGGAGGGTCAGCAGCAGCGCGCCGCAGGCTCGCAGGGCGCGGACGTTTGCCGGTTCCAGCAGCGCCTGGGGCGCGGGGGCAAATTGGGCTTGCACGGCTTGCCGCGCCGCGCCCGGTTCAAAAAACTCTGCCCGCTCCGGGTCGATGCAGCTGCCCAGCCGGTCCTGCAGCAGGGTAAGGACCTCTTGGCAGGCCCCGGCATCGCCGCCCAGCAGCGCTTCCGCCGGGCTGAACCGGGCAAGCTCAGAGAGCACCCGGTCACAGCTGCCGTCTCCGTCGAGCTCCGTGGCATAGATCGCGCCGGTGGAGACATCGCAGAAGCAGAGCCCCCAGCAGTTCCCCTCGGCAAAGAGACTAGCAAAATAGTTGTTACGCCGCTCTTCCAGCATGGAGCTCTCCGTCACCGCGCCGGGGGTGACGACGCGGGTGATATCCCGGCTCACCAGGCCCTTGGCCGTGGCCGGGTCTTCCGTCTGTTCGCAGATGGCGACTTTATAGCCCTTGGCGACGAGCCGGGCGATATAGCCTTCGGCAGAGTGGAACGGCACGCCGCACATCGGCGTCTGCTCCGATTCTGCCTTGCCCCGGTCCCGGGTCGTCAAGGTCAGCTCCAGCTCCTTGGCGGCGAGTTTGGCGTCCTCGCAGAACATCTCATAAAAATCACCCAGCCGGAAGAACAGGATGCAATCCTGGTGCTGCGCCTTGATCTGCATATACTGTTTCATCATGGGGGTAAGCTCTGCCATGGGAACGCTCCTTTCTGTGCGGTTTTGTAGGGGGTCAGCGGCCGGCTGCGGCCAGCTCGCCGGTCAGGCTCCAGGTCGTGCAATCCGTGATGCGGACATCGCAAAATTGCCCGATCAGCGCCGGGTCGCCGGGCAGGCGGACCAGACGGCCACCGTCGGTCCGGCCGGTCAGAAGGTCCTTGTCCGTTCCGTCGAGGAGGACGCGGCAGGTCTTGCCGATATAAGCCTGGTGCTTTTCCAGAGAGATGCGGTTCTGGGCCTCCAGCAGGCGGTCAAAGCGGCGGTTCTTGTCCGCCCGGGGAAAGGGGTCGGGCATTTTGGCCGCCGGGGTGCCGGGCCGGGGGGAGTAGATAAAGGTGAACAGCGCATCAAAGCGCACGGTTTCGATCAGGCGAAGCGTATCTTTAAACTCCGCCTCCGTCTCGCCGGGGAAACCGACGATGACATCGGAGGTGAAGACAATCTCCGGCATTTTCTCCCGCCCGTAGCGGATGAGCTCCAGGTACTGGGCGGCGGTATAGCGGCGGTTCATCTCCTGCAGGATGCGGTCGTTGCCGCTCTGAAAGGGGAGGTGGAATTGCTTGGCGATTTTTTCATGGGATGCCATGGTATCGAACAATTTGCGGCTGGCGTCCTTCGGGTGGGAGGTCATAAAGCGCAGGACAAATTCGCCGGGCAGCTCGCTGATCTGGGCCATAAGATCAGCGAAGTCGATGCCGAGCCCCAGATCCTTGCCGTAGGAGTTGACATTCTGGCCCAGGAGGGTGATATCCTTATAGCCCTGGGCGATGAGGTCCCGGCATTCCTGGAGAATATCCTCCGGCTGGCGGCTGCGCTCCCGGCCCCGGACATATGGGACGATGCAGTAGGAGCAGAAATTGTTGCAGCCGTACATAATGGAGACCCACGCCTTGAGATGCCCAGTGCGGACGGAGGGGATGCCCTCGGCGATATTCCCGGCGCTTTGCTCCGTGGCAAAGACGCGGCGGCCTGTCTGCAGGACTTGCCAGAGAAGCTCCGGAAAGCGCCAGAGCTCATGGGGGTTAAAGACGCCGTCTACATGGGGATAGCTGCGGCGCAGCCGGTCGACGACCTCCGCCTGCCCGGCCATGCAGCCGCACAGGAAGATTTTCTGCCGCCCGTGGCGGCGTTTCGTATGCGTCAGTGCGCCCAGATTGCCGAAAACCCGCTGCTCGGCGTGCTCCCGGATGGCGCAGGTATTGAGGATGACCACGTCCGCGCCCTCTTCGCTGGGGGCCATGCCATAGCCGCAGGTTTCCAGCATCCCACGGATGCGTTCGGAGTCGGCTTCGTTCTGCTGGCAGCCATAGGTGTCGACAAAGGCGACGGGCGTGATGCCCTGGGCCTGCCAGTAGTCCCGGATCTTTTGGCAGATCTCTTCCTGCCGGCGCAGCGCCGCCGGGGCGATAACGGTGGTCTGATGTTCCAAGGTGTGCTCCTCCGCGATGGTAAAGATTATGATTCATATTATAATACCATTTTTCGCGCCCATTTGCAAGCCCAGCCACCGAAACCCGCCGCTATTTGCAGCAAGGGCAGTCTGGAAGGGCGGACTGGTCTGGGGGGTGCTTTTTAAAAGCCTTGGGGGGGACTTGATAGTAGGCTTTGAAGGCGGCGGTGAATTTGCCCTGGCTGCTGTAGCCGACGGCCTGGGCAATCTCCGCCAGGCTCAGGGATGTCGTCTGCAGCAGCTCGGCGGCGCGCTGCATCCGGTGCTCTTTGATATGGGCGGCGATGGAGGTGCCGTAGACGGATTTGAAGACCTCCTTCAGTGTCGTGGGGTTCATCAGGTATTGCCGCGCCAGGGCTTCGATCGTGAAACGTTGGGCCATATTCTCGATCATCTGGGCATGAATCTGTCGGATGACAGCGATCTGCTCGGCCCGGTACTGGGTCAGGGGCACCTGGCTGGCTGGGGTCATCTCGGAGAGATAGAGCAGCAGCTCCAGTGCTTTGAGCTTCTGCCGGGCCGCCTGCAGCGGGCCGGGCCCGGCGGCAAGGCCCGCAAAGAGCGCGGCGGTCTCACTGCCCCCTGGCAGAGGCAGAAATGCCTCGCCCGTGCCGAATTTCGCCGTGAGCCCGGCGCCGGTGATCCCGGTACCGGCCAGCAGCGGGGGTGGCGCGGCATCAAACTGGGCAGGGTCGAGCCGCAGGATCATACCCTGGGGGATATCATCCGGCTGCGGCGGGAGGGCCTGGCAGGCTGCGTCCGCTGTGTAGACCGCGAAGTCGCCCGGTCCCAGATAGACATGCCGCCCCTCCGGCAGCTGCCAGCCGATGCGCCCGGCGATGCAGTGGCAGAGGGTCAGGATGCCGGGCACAGGGGCCGCGGCGGGTGCGCTGGAGAAGGCGTCCAGTGTCAGGCCAGGGAAGAGGATTGCGGCGTTGGGACAATTGATCCGATCCATGGCGCACCTCACAGGCTGGGGCAGGCGATCTCCATGACCTGCTCCAGCATCCGGTGCAGCAGCTGCGCTTGGACGGTGTCCGCCGCTTTATAGTAGACCTCCCGGCCGGCGCGTTGGCTGACGATCAGGCCGCTGGCCTTCAGGGGCCGCAGATGGTGGGAGACGGCGGGATTGGACATCTGCAGCAGGGCCGCGATATTCGTCACGCAGGCCCGGTAGTGGCACAGCAGCCAGAAGATGCGCAGCCGCGTCGGGTCGCCCAGCTGCTGAAATAGGGCGGCGGTTTTTTGAAATGCGTCGGTCTTTTGCAGCTTTTCCTGGATCGCCGCCAGCGGCGCGTCATTGCCGTGGTCGTGGGGCAGATGGATTTCAGACATGGTTCCCTCCTGTTTTTATCCCAATCGGAAATGATTTTTTCCCATTTGGCAGTCCGTTGCGGCTGCCGCTTGCTTTTTTCGCTTGATCTGATTATACTACAGACACAACGATTAAACAAGTGCTTAATCATTAAATTAAACACAGACGATACGAAAGGAAACGCTGCTATGAAAAAAACCTATCAGATCGAGGTCGACTGCGCCAACTGCGCCAACCTCATGGAAGAGGCCACGAACAAGACCAAGGGCGTCGCCCATGCGACGGTGAATTTTATGACGCAGAAGATGATCGTCGAATTTGACGAGGGCGCCGACAGCAAGGCGGTCATGAAGGCGGTCCTGAAGGCTTGCCGCAAGGTCGAGCCGGACTGCGAGATCGAACTGTAACAAAGCTGACGGCAGCCGCTCCGGGAGAAAGGCCGGGGCGGCTGCTGCGTCCATAGGAGAAGGAGGAGAAAAGCATGAGCAGAAAGCAGAAGAAAATGCTGGTGCGGATTATCATCGCCGCGGTGATGCTGATCGCGCTGAAATTTATCCCGGTCTGGGGCCTTGTGCAGTTGGGGCTGTATCTGGTCGCGTACTTGGTCATTGGATATGATATTTTGCGCAAGGCGGGCAAGGGCATCGCCAACCGGCGGGTCTTTGACGAGAATTTCCTGATGGCCGTGGCGACGGTGGGCGCCTTTGCCCTGGCGCTCTATGAAAAGAGCGGCGACTACAGCGAGGCCATTGCCGTCATGCTGTTTTACCAGGTGGGTGAGCTGTTCCAGAGCTACGCGGTCGGCAAGAGCCGTCGGAATATCACGGAGCTGATGGATATCCGCCCGGATTACGCGAATGTGGAGCAGGGCGGCCAGCTGACCCAGGTGGGCCCGGAGGAGGTCGCCATCGGCAGTGTGATCGTGGTGCAGCCGGGCGAAAAGGTCCCGCTGGATGGCATCGTGCTGGAGGGCGAATCCAGCCTGAACACCAGCGCCCTGACCGGCGAGAGCCTGCCCCGGGACGTCCACGTCGGGGATGAGATCATCAGCGGCTGCATCAATATGACCGGCGTCCTGCGGGTCCGGACGACGAAGGAATTCGGCGAGTCCACCGTCTCGAAGATCCTGGAGCTGGTGGAGGAATCCAGCTCGCACAAATCAAGATCGGAGAATTTTATCTCCAAGTTTGCAAAGATCTATACGCCCGCCGTCTGCTACGGCGCGCTGGCGCTGGCGGTTCTGCCGCCCCTGGTCCGGCTGCTTGCGGGGATGGTCCCCGCCTGGGGCGATTGGATCTACCGGGCGCTGACGTTCCTCGTCATCTCCTGCCCGTGCGCGCTGGTCATCAGCATCCCCCTGAGCTTCTTCGCCGGGATCGGCGGCGCCAGCAACGCGGGCGTGCTGGTCAAGGGGTCGAATTATCTGGAGGCCCTCTCCCAGGTCAAATGTGTCGTCTTTGATAAGACCGGGACCTTGACCCAGGGCGTGTTCGAGGTCAGCGGTGTGCATCACAGCCCGCTGGATGACGCCAAGCTGCTGGAATACGCGGCGCTGGCCGAATGCGCCTCGTCGCACCCCATCAGCAAGAGCTTGCAGAAGGCCTACGGCAAGCCCATTGACCGCAGCCGGGTGACGGATATTCAGGAGATCAGCGGACACGGTGTCCGCGCCCAAGTCGACGGGCACGCCGTTCTGGCGGGCAACAGCAAGCTCATGCGGCAGGAGAACATCCCCTACCATGACTGCCACAGTGTTGGGACGATCATCCACATCGCCATCGACGGGGCCTACGCCGGGCATATCGTGATCTCGGACCTTGTCAAGCCCCATTCCAAGCAGGCCATTGCCGCCCTCAAGCAGGCGGGCGTGGAGAAGACGGTCATGCTCACCGGCGATGCCAAGGCCGTGGCAGAGCAGGTCGCCCAGGAGCTGGGCGTGGACGAGGTCTACAGCGAGCTGCTGCCGGCAGATAAGGTCACCCAGGTCGAGCGGCTGCTGCGGGAGAAAGCGCCGAAGGCGAAGCTGGCCTTCGCTGGCGACGGCATCAACGATGCGCCGGTCCTGACCCGGGCGGATATCGGCATCGCCATGGGCGCCATGGGCGCGGATGCTGCCATCGAAGCGGCGGACGTCGTCCTGATGGATGACGACCCGATGAAGATCGCCAAGGCCATCCGCATCTCCCGCAAGTGTATTGGGATCGTCTACCAGAATATCGTGTTTGCCCTGTTCATCAAATTCGCGTGCCTGGCCCTGGGGGCCATCGGCGTGGCCGATATGTGGGCTGCCATCTTCGCCGATGTCGGCGTCATGGTCCTGGCCGTCCTCAACGCCATCCGCGCCCTGCGGGTCAAGGATTTATAAGAGAAAATGAAATTGCGCCCTGCCTGTGCATCTGCACAGGCAGGGCGTATTGCTATCTTTTGATTTATCCCTGATCCCGCAGGGCGGCTTGCGCGGCGGCAAGTCTTGCGATGGGGACACGGTAGGGGCTGCAGGAGACGTAGGTCAGGCCGATCTTGTGGCAGAAGGCGACGGTGCTCGGGTCGCCGCCCTGCTCGCCGCAGATGCCCAGCTTGATATCCGGGCGGGTCTTACGGCCCAGCTCTGCGGCCATCTTGACCAGACGGCCGACGCCTGCCTGGTCCAGCTTGGAGAAGGGGTCGGACTCGTAGATCTTGCGGTCGTAATAGGAGGCCAGGAACTTCCCGGCGTCGTCGCGGCTGAAGCCGAAGGTCATCTGGGTCAGGTCGTTCGTGCCGAAAGAGAAGAAGGCGGCGTCCTTGGCGATCTCGTCGGCCGTCAGAGCGGCGCGGGGGATCTCAATCATAGTGCCGACCTTATAGGGCATGTCAGACCCGGCCTCGCGGATGAGCCGCTTGGCGACTTTGTCGATCACGGACTTGACATATGCCAGCTCTCTGGCCTCGCCGACCAGTGGGACCATGATCTCCGGGACGATCTTCCAAGCTGGCCGCCGGGCCCGGACAGCCAGGGCCGCCTTGATGATCGCAGCGGTCTGCATTTTGGCGATCTCGGGATAGGTGACGTCCAAGCGGCAGCCGCGGTGGCCCATCATGGGGTTGAATTCATGCAGGCTGGCGATGATATGCTGCAGATGCTCCACGGAGATCTTCATCTCCTTGGCCAGGGTTTCGATATCTGCCGGGTCGGTGGGCAGGAACTCGTGCAGCGGCGGGTCCAGCAGGCGGATCGTGACCGGGCGGCCCTTCATGGCTTCGTAGATCGCTTCAAAGTCACTTTGCTGCATCGGCTCCAGCTTGGCCAGCGCCCG
>CAUBIP010000077.1 GCA_958436045.1 uncultured Oscillospiraceae bacterium
TATCAATAATCTAATGTGTGTCAAGTGAAAAAATTATTTTCGCACAATATGCACTAGAATTAAGCCGGGTTTTATGGTATAATGTCGCTATATCATAGCCGGATGGGAGGGCAAAGTATGAAAATTGACGTCAGAAAAATTGAGTGCCTTATGGCAGACGGCGGAATGAGGCAAAAAGACATCGCAGCACGGACAGGGACCCCATATCAAAGCCTTAGCGCCGCAATGCGGCGCGGTACATGCTTGCCGGTGACGGCTGGAAAGATTGCCGCGGCACTCGGAGTCAGCACATCGGAGATCATGCTGGAGGTATAGCGCAGATGACAATGAAAGAATTTACAGAGCGCGATAAGCGGCCACAGTATTTTAATTTCTTTTTGGAGTGCTGCGACATGATATCTTTGCTTAACAATGAAAGCGCGGGACGTGTAATTCGTGCAATCGCAGACTATTTTTCTTATGGCGATGAACCCGGCGGACTTGAACGGAACGAACAACGCGTGTTCAACCGAATAAAGCAGGACGCAGACAAGAGCTGCGCGGTATGGCTTGCAAAGGTAGAGGGCGGCACGAAGGGCGCAAAAACAAGGTGGAAAGCGTAGGAGTCACACAGCATACTTATAGCATACCTAAATTTTGCCAATGGCAACTACTAACTACTAACTACTAACTACTAACTACTAACTACTAACTACTACCAATGAATAACATACCCTTTTCTGCGGCGGCGGCTGTACAATGACGATATAAGGGAACAGCGTTGCTGTCCATAAGCATTCAGTATAAGGGTTATAAAAGGGGCGGTTTCATGGAGTATTGGAAAGGTAAGGCGCTGGACAAATTGAAGGACTTCCCGCGACAGGCGGCAGCTATTGACAGGCTGGGCGAAGAACTGCAGCGGCTGGAGCTGGAGGCGACCAGCGTCAAGACGGCACGCATCGACGCCGCTCCGGTCAGAGGAAGCACCGCCAGCGCCCGAGAGGATCGGCTACTGTCTAACCTGGTTCGGCGTGAGGAGATGCAGCGCATGCAGGAGCGGGCAAGGCTGGCCTGCAGCATCGTCCAGACCGGCCTGCAGGCCCTGGAGGACGACGAGCGGCATTTACTAGAAGCAATGTACATTCACACCACGGCAGGCAGAGCCGAGCGCCTAGCGGAAGAGCTGGGGCTTGCCGACTCCCGCAGCGTGTACAAGCGAACCGAAAACGCCCTGCACCGGTTCACGATTGCCCTGTATGGGGCGACGGAGTCATAATGCCGCCAACTTTGGCGTTATTAAATATACGGCCAAGGTTGTCCGTATTGCCTGGCGGCCCAGGCTGCGGGCCTTGTGCCCGCTCCGCCAGACCTTGACCGTGGAGCGGGCCACCCGCTCCCCCACATGAACGGCGGCAGCCAGAGGGGGAAAACACCGGGGGGGAGACCATCGAAAAAATACGCGGGGCAGTTATAGGGCCGCCCCCGGAAAAATGCGGAAAGTCGCCAATAGTTGCACAAAAAAAGGAGATAAACGCCATGCAGACAAACCCAGTGAAAGCAATTCGCGAAAAGTGCCTTGACTGCTGCTGTGGGAGCAGCAAGGAGGTCTCAGCCTGCGCGTTGGAGGATTGCAGCTTGCACCCGTTCCGATATGGAAAAAACCCGTACCGGGCAAAGCGGGAGATCAGCGAAGCACAGAGGGCGGCGCTTTTGGCCCACTCTCGCAAAAAAACCGTCGATAATAACGGGGACATAACGGCATAACCCATACGCCGAGGGTAAAATACCCCTGGACACGTTCGCCCCAAAAACGCGCGTTATACAGGCGCAGAAAAGCCCACACTCCAAATCTGGGGTGTGGGCCTTTTGTTTTCTGGTTCCGGGCTGGTCAATCTGCGCCCGTGAGGTATTGCTTTAATTCCTGCACCCAGGCGGGGCGGAGATCGCCAAGCAGCTGCAGCTCCCCGTTTTGATACTCTGCGACCTCAACAAAGCCGTTGTCGTTATCAAAGAAGCGGGCTTCGTCGCAGTACGGCAGCACCTTTGCCACAGCTTCCCAGCGGCCAGCAAAGCGGCGCAGTACGTCCTCACTGCCGATATTATGCCCGCCGCGCTTGACCCGGTTTGCAATACGGGCCAGGCTTTCCTCTGGCGTGTCCAGGCCGACGTAATAGAGCCGGACGGTATAACCCCGCTCTCGGGCCTTTGCCGCCGTCTGGGCCGTCCGATAGCCTGACAGGGTGCTTTCCTGCGTGAACGAGATCCCCTTCTCCAGGCAATCGTCAATGCGCCGGATCGCTATCTTGCCGCCCTCTATCGGGCTGACGCCCGCCTGCGCCGTGATGCGGTCGACGTCCACGATAACGCCCAGGTCGTTCCGCTGAGCCCGCAAGACGCCGGTTAAGCTGCTCTTGCCGGTGCCATTAACGCCGCCGATGATCGTGTACACCCTCATTCCTGGCCACCCTCTTTCTCTGCGGCGGCTGCTGCAATCGGTTCTGACATCCTGCGCAGCGCCAAGGCGCGTTTGTCCCGCTCCGCTTCATGGGTGACGGCGCGGGCGATAAACTCCCCGATTGGTTCTGTCGCGGCTTCAGCGGCGATTTGCGCGGCTTTTATCGTCTCCGGGTGCAGATGGATGTTAAATTCGTTCTCCGCTTCTTCGGCGTCTGACGGCCCCACAGCGGCATCGCCAGACAAAGCGCCATCAATCAGACGGTTAATAAACCCGTTTACACTTTCCCCCGCTCCGGCGGCGTGTGCCTTGATCGCGTCCTTTGTCCCTTTGGGGACTGCAAGGGACATCCGGTCAAGGTTTGCCGCATCCCATTTTTGATTTGCTTTTTTTCGTGCCTCAGAGATTGCCATTGTATCAACTCCCTTCATAAGTGACCCCAGATGAGCGGGGCCCTTTTCCACTGTCCACATGATACCACATAATTGCAATACTTGTCAAGTACAAATGTTATACAAAAAGAGCACTTAATAATTGTGCATTATGCTAATAGACAAGTGTACTTAACAATGGTATAATAAGGCCATGAGTTGAGGGGATGACAGAGAGCCCACCCGGTAAGCCACCCCGATATGAAAGACTACAATAGCGGTGGAAAAAATGAAAGGAGAAAATAAAAATGCAAGACATGGAGAAAGCAGTCCAGGAGCTGCGAGAGCTGCGCAGGATGGCCGACGAGCTGGCCCACGAGATCGAGGGGCTGCAGGACGGAATCAAAGCCCAGATGGACGCCGAGGGCCTGGAGACGGTCAGCGGCACAGATTGGAAAGTGACCTACAAGGCCGTTACTACTTCCCGCATCGACACGGCGGCACTGAAAAAGGCACTGCCCGACCTGGCGCGTCAATTCACGAAGCAGACGACCGCGCGCCGCTTCTGTGTGGCATAAAAAAATCGGGTCTGTGTCCCAGCACGCCAATGCAAACGGACACAGACCCAACAGCCAAAAGAGCTGATACAGGCGAACATAGAAAAAGCCTGTACGGTTATTATACCGGATTTCTCCGGAGTTTTCAAGTTAAAACATGGAGCGGGGGAAAATCTCCCCCTGCCCCGCCCAGGGCGGCGGATCGCCGCTGAGGTAAAAGGCCCTGAGAAATAGCCAAGGCAAAACGGACAAACGAAAGGGGTATATAAATGCTTACCGAAAGACAGTTGGAGACGATTCTTACAGCAGCGCTTGAGTCTGAGCGCCTAGGCGACCTGCTATGGCGTACGGCCCGGGGGATGACCCAGGACAGCGCCGCCACCTGCAAGACGCGCTGGATCGCTGAGATCGTCGCGCAGCTGGCCGAAAGCGACGTAGATCGTACATACCAGGTCCGGCGGTTCGTCGGGTCGCTGTGCTGCAGCTGAGGGGGTGGAGATCATGAGCGATTATATTGCAGGCGCATTAGATGCCATTTGCTGCGTCCATGGCCTTTTTACTGACGTCATTCTTCCGGCCTTTGATGGGTATCGACTCGACGGGATGTTACAGCAGCAGACCGGCGGCGGACAGCGAGAGCGGGCAACCGCGGCGCTTGACTGGATGCAGCGCCATTATGACAGCCTATATGCAGCAGCCCAAGCGGGCACAGCAGCCGCCGACCGGCGATAGTTTGTAAATTTGGCGTTTTGACGGAACATCGCACGTTTTCACGGTTGCTACGGGGTTGCTACGGGTCTAAAAAACTCCGAACTTTTTGCATAGAAAAACCACCGAAAACGTCGTGTTTTCGGTGGTTTTTGGTCCGAGTGCCGAGATTCGAACTCGGGGCCTCTTGAACCCCATTCAAGCGCGATACCAAACTTCGCCACACCCGGATACGGCGCGAATTCTCAGCGCTCGAATATAATAACACAGGATCGCAAAAAATGCAAGCACTTTTTGCAAAAAGCCGCGGTTTTTTGTGCCGCGGGGCTGCTGGATGATTCAGCGACGGGAGCGGCTGCGGCCGTTGACGAGCAGAAGCAGCCGCAACAGCTGCATCAGCGAGACGGCCAGGGCAGCAACGTAGGTCATCGCGGCGGCCCAGAGGACTTTTTTCGCGCCGCTGAGCTCATCTTCATACAAAAGGCCGTTCTCCTGCAGGGCGCACAGGGCCCGGTGGCTGGCGTTAAACTCTGTCGGCAGTGTCACCAGCTGGAA
This sequence comes from uncultured Oscillospiraceae bacterium, assembly GCA_958436045.1. Lineage (GTDB taxonomy): Bacteria > Bacillota > Clostridia > Oscillospirales > Oscillospiraceae > SVMC01. The sequence continues at coordinate 4,626 of CAUBIP010000077.1, forward strand.
GACAGTACACAAGCCAAAGCAGGCAACGCCTGCATAGGCGATGCTGATGAACAGATCGCCGTAGGCAGAAAAGACAAGGCCGATCAGGATCAGCGGCATCGCCAGGCGAGAGCCGATGTTTGTCACCGGGACGATGGCGCTGCGGAGCTTAATGGGGACATAGCCCTGGGCGTGCTGGATGGCGTGCCCGGCCTCGTGGGCCGCGACGCCGATGGCGGCGCAAGAAGTCGCGTCATAAACGCTGTCCGACAGGCGGATGACATTGGCCTTCGGGTCATAGTGGTCCGTCAGATCGCCGGCGACGCGGGTGATCTGCACCTGGTGCAGACCGTTGGCGTCCAGGACCGCCCGGGCAGCCGCAGCGCCGGTCATCCCCCGGCGGGTTCGGCCGGCGGAATACTGGGAAAAGATCCGGTTGACCCGGGCGCTGGCCCAGAGGGAAAACAGCACGGCGGGCAGGACCAGAACAATATACGTCCAATCAAGATACATCTTACTTACCTCCTGCGTATTACCACAGTCTTTTCATATTTCTTACTGTATTTCTTACTATTGTAGGAAAAAATTCCCCGCTGTCAAGGCAAAATTTCAGCGCTCCCGTCCATGGGCGCGGTGTTGCAAGATGGGGCACGGTGTGCTATTCTAGGTCACGATATCATGTAACAAGGCGTGACAATATATGCAGCGGCGCATCTTACCGGCACTGCGGTGCGCGTTTCCCTATACGATTCCAATCCTTGCCGGATTCGCCTTTCTCGGCATGACCTACGGCATTTATATGCGGGTCTCCGGCTTTGGATTTTGGTACCCGATGCTGATGAGCCTGCTGATCTTCGGCGGCAGTTTGGAATTTGTCGCCGTGAGTATGCTGCTGGCGCCTTTTGCGCCAATGCAGACGTTTATCATGACGCTGATGCTCCAGGCGCGGCACCTATTCTACGGCATCGCCATGCTCGACTGGTTCAAGGGGACGGGCTGGAAAAAGCCGTACCTGATCTTCGGCATGTGCGACGAGACCTTCAGCATCAACTACTCCGCCGAGATCCCGCCGGAGATTGACCGGGGCTGGTTCTATTTTTTTGTAACGCTGCTCAACCAGCTTTACTGGGTCGGCAGTGCAACCCTGGGCGGCCTGATCACGATCCGGACCGAAGGGCTCTCCTTTGTGATGACGGCGATGTTCGTCGTCATCTTCCTCGACCAGTGGGGCAAGGACAAGCAGCATGCCAGCGCGCTCATCGGGCTGGCGGCCAGCGTGCTCTGCCTGCAGCTGTTCGGGGCCGACGGCTTTTTGATCCCGACCATGGTCTGCATTTTAGCGGCGCTTTTGCTGCTGCGTAAGCCGCTGGAGGCCCGGGAAGGAGGCGCACTGCAATGACTGTGACCCAACAGGTAATCACCATCGGCTTGTGTGTCCTCGGAACGATGCTGACCCGCTTTTTGCCATTTCTCGTCTTCCGGGCCAGCAAGCCGACGCCCAAATACATTGTCTACCTCGGCAAGGTCCTGCCGGGGGCGATCTTCGCCATGCTTGTCGTCTACTGCCTGCGGAACGTCTCCTTAACGCAGTACAGCTACGGCCTGCCGGAAGCGCTCGGCATCGCCGTCACCGCCGGGCTGCATCTCTGGAAACGCCAAATGCTCCTCTCCGTCGCCGGCGGCACCATCTGCTACATGCTTCTGCTGCAATTCGTATTTTAGGGGGAGCCAAAACGCCTCTCCCCTGTACACTCCCTAACAAATGCCACCGGCCACGACGACCAGCAAATCACCTCCGCAGTCCGTAAGCTACAGCGAAGCGGCAAGCGGTCTGCTCACCGGCTATCAGGGCACGGATGCAGGCGCAAGTTTACCTGGTAGTCTGTACAGTGTGCGGCTGTAGTCCCGATGCGGTACACAGGGGGTGAGATCCAAGGGCGGGGGGCTGCCCCCGCCCTTGGCGGCGCCTTTCTTCCCCGATTCTTTCTTCTCCGGCGAAGAAAGAATCGGGCCCCCGGAGGGCGCTAACAGATTTGTCTGGCAGACATTGGCTTGCTAAAATTTTCTAGTTTGGCTTTTAAGCCTGGAGTAGTCGAGTACTGCTACACAAACTTGTTTTTGCAGTGCAGCAATCCCTCAGTCAGCTACGCTGACAGTTCCCCTTTCAGGGGAGCCTTTTGGGGGACTGCTCCGCTCAGAGTGCCTGTGTCTTTCGAACCCCCCCTCAAACTTGCATCGTTTGGGGGCACAATAAGAATAGGCAAACGCGGAAGCGGCGATGTGGCTGCTTCCGCGTTTTTTGTTTGCTCTGTTTGGTCTGTCTGGGGCCCACTCAGGCGTTCAAGCTCTCCAGGATCTTCCGGGCGACATAGACGCCGCTGGCGGAGGCGTGGGAGAGAGAGTGGGTCACGCCGCTGCAGTCACCAATGACATACAGGCCCTTGTGGCAGGTCTCCAGGTTGGAATCGATGGCGACTTCCATATTATAGAATTTGACCTCGACGCCGTAGAGCAGAGTGTCATCGTTGGCGGTGCCGGGGGCGATCTTATCCAGGGCGTAAATCATCTCAATGATGCCGTCCAGGATGCGCTTTGGCATCACGAGGCTCAGGTCGCCGGGCGTCGCCGCCAGGGTAGGCGTTGTGAAGCTCTCTTCGATGCGGGATTCCGTGCTTCGGCGGCCCCGAACCAGGTCGCCGAAGCGCTGGACAATCACGCCGCCGCCCAGCATATTGGACAGGCGGGCGATGCTCTCGCCGTAGCCGTTGCTGTCCTTAAACGGATAGGAGAAATGCTTTGCCACCAGCAGGGCGAAGTTCGTGTTGCCGGTGTGCATGACCGGGTCCTCATAGCTGTGGCCGTTGACGGTCACGATGCCGTTCGTGTTTTCATTGACGACGGCGCCCTTGGGGTTCATGCAGAAGGTCCGGACCAGGTCCTGGAATTTCTCCGTGCGGTAGACGATCTTACTCTCGTAGAGCTCATCGGTCAGGTGAGAAAACGTCTCATACGGCAGCTCGACACGGACGCCGATGTCCACCCGGTTGGATTTCGTTGGGATCTGGAGATCCTCGCAGACTGTCTCCATCCACTTGCTGCCGCTGCGGCCGACGGAGACGATGCAACGGCTGCAGGTCGTCTCCTT
>CAUBIP010000078.1 GCA_958436045.1 uncultured Oscillospiraceae bacterium
GGGCAGCCCCTATCTTTCCTGGAATTACCAGGACCCGGAGACGGCCGTGGCCGGGGTGGCGCTGCATGCTGCCGAGTGGCTGTATGTCAGGGCCGCGCCGGTGCTCCTGCTCGCCGCAGCAGTTGGGGCGCTCCTGACTCGAAAGCGGGAATAAACAGGAGCAGAAAAGCGCTACAGCGCGTGCGTTCCGTGTTACCGCGGGGCGTACTGCGTTTCAGTGCGGCAGGGGCGCATTTTCTGGTGCTTTTGCGAAAAAATCCTGCTGGAATATTGCAAAACTGGCGGTTTTTGCTATTGTATTTGCAGAAAAAGAAAAATATAATAGGGGTACGCTCCACCCGGGGCGAAAGAACGCTTTGGGCGCGCAGCAGCGCGGCCAAATTTTAGTACCCCTGCGGCGCGGCGCAGAGAAAGTCAGGCGGTTTATGGGAAAATATCGGGCACTTGCCCGCAATACGGTCATCATCAGCGCCGGGACGATGCTTTCAAAGCTGGTCGTCTTTTTCATGGTGCGCTTTTATACCGGCGTCCTTTCCCCGGCGGAATACGGCACGGCAGACCTGCTGATTACGACGGTCAGCCTGCTGACGCCCTTTATCTCCCTGGGGATCTCGGACGGCGTCTTCCGCTTTACGCCGGAGTACCCCCGGTCGCAGAAAAGCATTTTCAGCACCGGTATCTACACAGTCACAGCTGGTGCGGTAGGGTTTGGCCTCCTGCTGCCGCTGCTGCATCTGGTGCCGGAGTTTCACGGGTATCTGGCCCTGCTGGTTCTCATGACGCTGGCGTCCTGCTATCACGCGGTCTGTGAGCAGTATGTCCGGGCGCAGGGGGATACGATGCTGTATGCCCTGCAGGGCCTGCTCAATACGACGCTGGTCGTCGTGCTGAATATTGTGCTGCTCAAGGCGTTTCGGATGGGGATCACCGGATATGTGCTGTCCGTCGCCTTGGCGGATCTGACCTGCACGGTGGTCCTGATTCTGAAAAAGCGCCTCTGGCGCCGGATGACGCGCCGTCCAAACCGCAATCTGCGGCGGAAAATGCTGCGCTACAGCATCCCACTGATCCCGACGACGGTATTCTGGTGGATCACCAGTGCGTCGGACCGGTATATGATCAACGCAATGCTCGGGGGCGATGCCAATGGCATCTACACCGTCGCCAATAAGCTGCCGACGATTCTGACGCTGCTCTCCAGCGTTCTGATGCAGGCGTGGCAGTTTTCCGCCATCCAAGAATCGAAGAGCGATCTGCGGGAGCAGGCGCATTTTTATTCCAATGTCTGGCTGGCGCTGATGGCGGCGCTGTTTATAGCTTCGAGTGCGATGATTGCCTTTGCAAAGCTGGAGATCCGGCTCCTGGCCAGTGATGCGTATTTTGATGCATGGCAATATGTGCCGGTGCTCTGTGCGGCGATGCTGTTTTGCGCCTTTACCTCGTTTTTAGGCAGCGTCTATACCGTGACACAGCGCAGCGGGCTGTCGTTTTGGACCTCGCTCATCGGTGCGGCAGTCAATATAGCTCTTAACGCGCTGCTGATCCCGTCCAAGCTGGGCATCCAGGGCGCGGCCATTGCGACGTTTGCCAGCTATTTTATCGTCTTCCTAGTGCGGGCCAGAAGCGCCCGGCGTCTGATCCCGTTCCGCCTGTTTCAAGGCACGCTGCTGCTCAGTACCGTCGTCCTGGCTGGGCAGATCCTCTTTATCAGCTTCCAGTGGCCTGGTTGGCAGATCGCCCAAGCCGTCGCCCTCCTCGCCCTTCTCATCATCGACCGCCGCCAGCTCCTTGAACTCCTGTACGACCTGGCCCGGAAACGAAAAAAACAATAATGCCAAAAGCAGCCTGTCCGATCTAAACTGAACCGCCAGGCTGCTTTTGGCATTGTAATAGAAAACACTGTGATGCCTGGTGTTAAAAACCGGCAGGAGACATCACGGACTATCCAGAAATATTCACAGAATATTAACATATTTTCGATAAAAATCCATTGCGGCAAATTGGAAAATCTGGTATAGTATGGTTGAAAATATTTTTCAATAGAAACAATCAAGCGAAGGAGCCGGGGTATGGTGTATGAGGCGTGTGCGGCGCAGTTGCTGGAGCTTTTGATTTATGGGGCGCACGCAGGGCAGCGGGCGCGGCAGGCAATGCAGATGCTGCAAGGCGAGATCGTGGTACTTTACTTGCTGTATTGCTTAGGCGGCAGCGCGACGCCGGGTTATATCAGCCGCCAACTCAACCGTTCCGCATCCCGGATTACCAATACCCTCAACGCCCTGGAGGAAAAACATTTTGTCCGCCGGGACCATGAGAGTGACGACCGTCGCAAGGTCACGGTACACCTGACGCAGACCGGGCGGGCCTATATGGAGCAAGAGCAGCGGCAGCTAATTCTGGCGCTGGCCCGGGCGTTGACTTGCCTAAATGAGGGCGAGGTGCGAGAATATCTTCGCTTGAACCAGAAACTCAGCCGCAGCTTTCATGGCGCATTCCCTTGCCCGTTGGGCAGTCCAGACGCCAAGCCGCTGGCCTCGACGAAAGGAAGTGCGTAAATGGAAAAGAAGGATTACTCTTGCATTACACCGGAAATTTTTCAGATGGCGGAGCTTTGCAAGCACGAAGGCGTGATTGACAAAACACTTTATGAGACCTATAAGGTCAATCGCGGTCTGCGAGACGAGAATGGCAACGGTGTTCTGACGGGGCTGACGGAGATTTCCGAGGTTTGTTCCCGGGAGCCGGACGGGACGCCCTGTAATGGGCAGTTGTTCTACCGCGGGTATGACGTCAAGCAGCTCATCCAGGGCTGCATTCAGGAAAATCGCTTTGGGTTTGAGGAGGCGACGTATCTGCTGCTCTTTGGCCGTCTGCCAAATGAAGCGCAGCTGCATCGCTTCCAGGAGATGCTGGCTGGGTACCGGACACTGCCGAACTCGTTTGTCCGAGATATTATCATGAAAGCGCCCAGCCGGGATATTATGAATTCTATGGCCCGCTCTGTTCTGACGCTTTACAGCTACGACAACAACGCCGACGATACCAGCATTGCCAACGTGCTGCGGCAGTGCTTGCAGCTGATTGCGCTCTTCCCGCAGCTGGCGCTGTATAGCTATCAGGCGTATGATTACTATATCAAGGAGAATACCAGCTTCTTTATCAATCATCCGGAGCCGTCGCTTTCGGCGGCGGAGAATATCCTGCATATGCTGCGCAAGGACGGCGCGTATACGAATTTGGAGGCGCGGCTGCTTGACCTGGCGCTGATCATTCACGCCGAGCACGGCGGCGGCAACAACTCCACATTTATCACCCACGTCGTCACCTCCTCTGGGACGGATACCTATTCTGCCATAGCAGCGGCGCTGGGCTCCCTGAAGGGGCCGAAGCACGGTGGCGCGAACATTCGGGTCTGCCACATGTTTGAGGATATCAAGCGGCATGTGACAGATTGGAATGATGAAGCGGAGATTGCCGCCTATCTGACGAAGATACTGCACAAGGACGCCTTTGATCACAGTGGCCTGATCTACGGCATCGGCCACGCGGTCTACTCCAAGTCGGACCCGCGTGCAGAGATCTTCCAGTCCTTTGTTTCTATGCTGGCGAAGGAGAAGGGGTATGAGCGGGAATACCAGCTCTATGCCAACGTGGAGCGGCTGGCCCCCCAGGTCATTGCGCAGGAGCGGAGAATGTACAAGGGTGTCAGCGCCAATGTGGACTTCTACAGCGGCTTTGTCTATCAGATGTTGGGTATCCCAGAGGAGCTGTTTACTCCGATTTTCGCCATCTCCCGGATTACAGGCTGGAGCGCGCATCGGGTGGAGGAACTCATCAATGGCAACCGGATCATTCGTCCGGCGTACCGCGCGGTCCTGCCCCGGCGGTCGTATCAAAAGCTGGGCGAGCGTTGAAGGCGGACCAAAATAAACGGATCAAAACAAAAGATCTGGTGCACTGCAACGGTGCGCCAGATCTTTTGTTTTGCGGGCGTGTGGCCTCGGATTAGAAGGGCCAGGGGAGATAGGAAAACGCGATGGCAAAGATGATGGTCGGGAGCATATTGGCTACCCGCAGCAGCTTGCTCCAGACGAGATTGACCCCCACGCAGAAGATCAAAATCGAGCCGATCAGCGAGAGATACGAGACCGCCAGCTCCGTCAGGGCCGGGGCCAGCAGCTGGGCCAGGAGCGTGACGGCTCCCTCCAGCACGAATACCGGGATGGCGGAGAAGATGCAGCCCTTGCCTAGTGAGGCGGTCATGACTGCGATGATGACGCAGTCCAAGACGGCTGCCAGGGTGCTGCAATCCCGGCTGGCGCCGTCCTGAATCGCGCCGACGAGGGCCATGATAAATAGCACGGCGCTGCCGCACCTTTTGCAGCGCCTCCTGCCGCGCCGGGTGCCCACGCCGCCCGGCGAACAGGCCGAAAAATCCGCCCAGCAAAATCCCGGCGCAGTTGATGATCGTTCAAACCCAGCATGATGAAAAACCTCACAGAAAAAGTCTTTTTCGCAGTTGCGACGAACAACTGCGACGAACAGTATAGCAGAAAACGGAGAAAAAATCCATGCCTACGGGATAAAGGACTGGCAGAGAAATTTCTGCTTGCATTTTTCAAGGCTGCGCTGTAAAATTACAATAAGGGAATGAGGTTCTCCCGCGGGCGTGGCCCGAAACTGCCTTTGGCTGATGACTTCTGTATCTGATTACAGGGTCGTTAGCTTTTTTTCGGCCCTTTTGGAGGGATTTTTGTGTTTTTGGGTTCCATTGCGCTCTTGTTCCTGACTTGCATGCTGCTGGCGGCGCTGCTGCAGCGGCTGCATTTGCCGCCGCTGCTGGGGATGCTCCTGGCAGGGATCCTGCTGGGGCCAAGCGTGCTGAATTTGCTCGATGACGGGCTGCTGGCCATCAGCGGCTCCCTGCGGAAGATCGCGCTCCTGATCATCCTGGCCCGGGCGGGGCTGACGCTGCGGCGATCGGACCTGAAAAAAGTAGGCCGCCCGGCGCTGCTGATGTGCTTTGTTCCGGCGCTGTGTGAGCTGGCCGCGGTCACGCTGCTGGGGCCCTATTTCCTGGGCATCTCCCGTCTGGAGGCGGCGATTTTAGGGTCTGTCCTGGCGGCGGTCTCTCCGGCGGTCGTTGTGCCGCAGATGCTGCGGCTCATGGAGGAGGGCTGGGGCACGGAGCGGTGCGTCCCGCAGCTGATCCTGGCCGGTGCGTCGATGGATGATATCGTCGTGATTGTGCTGTTTACTGCCTTTACCGGCCTTGCCCAGGGCAGCGGCGTCTCTGGCTGGCAGCTGGCTGCGGTGCCGGTATCCGTTGTGACGGGGCTTGCGGGCGGCACGCTGGCCGGGCTGGTGCTTACGCTGCTGCTGCGCCGATGGAAACCAGAGGGGCTGCGGCTCTGCCTGGTCTTTCTCAGCGTCGCGTTCCTGCTGGCCGCGCTGGAGGACTGGGGCATGGTCCCGTTTTCCGGCCTGCTTGCCGTTATGGCGGCGGCAAATCTGCTGCAGCAGCGGCAGCCGGAAGCGGGGGACGCCTTGCAGCGGCAGCTGTCCCAGCTTTGGGTCCCGGCGCAGATGCTGCTGTTTGCCCTGGTTGGTGCGGCGGTAGATCTTCACTATGCTGGGCAGATGGGCGCTGGGATGCTGGCGCTGCTGGGCCTGGCGCTGCTGTGCCGGATGCTGGGTGTCGCTCTGTGCCTGCGCAGAACGCCGCTGCGGCCCAAAGAGCGGCTGTTTTGCATGATCGCCTATTTGCCGAAGGCGACGGTGCAGGCGGCCATTGGCGGCGTCCCGCTGGCGATGGGCCTGGCATGCGGGCAGCTGGTACTAACCGGGGCGGTGGCGGCGATCCTGCTCACCGCGCCGCTGGGCGCCATCGGCATGGCGTGCACATACCGGCATTTGCTGACCCAGGATATGTCAGTGTAACCTCTATAACCGAAAAGCTCCCGACGTGGGAGCTTTTCTTGTGCCTAGTTAAGTTATTCCGGGGTGTAATTGACGATGATGCCCTTGTCCAGCAGCTTTTGTACGGCGGCGTTGGTATGGATCCGGGTGCCGAAGACATTGACCTCGACGAGGTTGTAGCAATTGGCCAGGACGTCGATATTGGAGATATTGTTATAATCCAGCGTGACGTAATTCAGATGCAGGCAATTGGCAAGGCCGGAGAGGTCCTCCATAAAGTTGTGATCTGCGTAGAATTTTTCCAGCTGGCTGTTTTGGGAGAAGTGGGGGGCGTTGACGATATCGTTGTAATTCAGATTCACGGTTTTCAGCGTGTCAATGCCGCTGAGCTCGACGACGGAGATCAGCTTGTTGTCCGAAAGGTCGAGCTCTGTGAGGTTGACGCAGTTTTCCAGCCCGTCGATCGTCTCCAGCGCGTTGGAGGAGGCGACCAGCTTTGTCAGGCTGGGGATATTGCCGACGGCGGAAATATCTGTCAGGGAGCAGTGGGAGAGGTTCAGCGCCGTCAGTTGTTTGCAGGCGGCCAGTGCGCCGAGATTCGTCACGGCGTTGTAGGAGAGGTCCAGCCGCTGGAGCTGGTCCATTGTGCCGAGGGTGTCCAGCGCCGTGATGGCGTTGCCCCGCAGGTACAGCTCTTGCAAGTTGCCGCAGGCGGCCAGCGGTGTCAGATCCGCCACTTGGTCATTTGCGAGATTTAGGTATTCCAGCTGCGTGCAGCCGGAGAGACTGCTGAGATTGCTAACGCCGCAGGTGCTGAGGTTCAGCCATTTCAGGTTTTTCTGCTGCCCCAGTAGAGAGAGCGTGTCGGAGGTGACCAGGGAGCTGGTGAAATCCACATGCTCCAGCTGGGAGAGATTCTCCAGGAAGGAGAAATCGCCGCCTTGGAAATTCTGAATGGTCAAGGTCTTCAGGCCGGTGAAGTAGCGGAGGTCCGCCAGGCTGGTCACATCCTGCGGGACAGTCAGTTCGGAGATCGCCCAGAGGGCGTTGGACATAATCGCATCGTCCTGTCCCAGCTCGAGGAGCTGGCGGATATAGGCGTCCAAGGCACTGTCCTGCAGGGTCACCGGCTCTACGACGCCGCCGATGGTGTAAGAGGCGTACACGGCGGAGCTGACCAGGCCGTTGTCGCCGATGCAAAGGGCAATGGCGGAGGTCTCCCCGGCGGTCAGCTGGACGGGGGCCGCATAGGCGTCGTCCTCCAGCGAGGGGAAGCTGCCGTCGACGGAGAGATACGCCGTGCCGGAGCTTGCTTCCAGGCCGACGGAGATATACTCGGAATAATAGCCGCTCTCCGGCGTCAGGACTGGGGCGTCCGGCCGGGCTTCGGCCAGCTGTGTGCGGATGGATTCATTTTCCACCCGGTCCAGCAGCTGCGAGGCGTCTAGCAGCTTGTCCTGCGCGACGTAGGTTTCGGAGAGGGCCAGGTAGAGCTGCAGTTCCTCCGGCATCGCGGCGATGGCGTTGACCAGCGTGTACTCCGCCTTGGTATAGTTATCCGTGTGCGCGTAGGCGCTGGCGAGGCTGACGGCCAGCTCCGGGTCCGTGTCGTCCAGCTCCCAGGCCCAGCGGTAGTAGCGCAGGGCCGTCGTATAATGCTCGCCCGCCATGGCCGCGTCGCCCCGGCGCTG
>CAUBIP010000079.1 GCA_958436045.1 uncultured Oscillospiraceae bacterium
CAAAACACAATCTGCGTTTTTAATATTATAGCATAAAGATTTTTATTTTTGAAGGACTTTAGTTATTCTATAAATAAAATAATGCGAAAAATCTATGCGGAACTTCACATATTTTAGTAAAAATTGCCAATAGAATTTCGCAGAATCTTGACTTTCTTTGCTTCAAACGGTTATACTGATAGAAAACAAGTCTAAAGTGAGGGATTATCAATGACACGACCCGACAAAATCGGCTGCCTGCTTATGGCCGCCGGAAACGCCAGCCGATTTCAATCCAACAAGCTACTAGCAGAATTTCGCGGCAAACCGCTGGTCCTCTGGGCGCTAGAGCGCATTGATCCCGCCCGGTTTTCCCAGGTCACCGTCGTGACCCAGTACCCGGAGATCTGCACAATGGCCGAGGAATTCGGCTTTCCGTGGCTGAAAAATGACCATCCAGACTGGGGTGCAGCCTATACCATCCGCCTGGGGACGGAAGCCATGGCCCAATGCGACGCAATCTTGTACCTTGTTGCGGACCAGCCGCTGCTGGATGCCGCAGCCATCGCCAGAATTTTGGAAACCTGGCAAGAAACCCCGGACCGGATCGTCGCCCCGGCCCACGACGGCAGGACGGGCAACCCCTGTATCTTCCCCCGGGAATTTTTCCCAGAATTATGCCAGTTACAGGGCGATGTCGGCGGAAAACGCGTAATCAAAGCGCATTTAGACCGGCTCTTGACCGTCGAAGTCGCGCCGGACGCGCTGTTTGACTGCGATACACCGGAAGCCTTGGCCGAATTGCGCCGCACTGCTGAATAAAGAAACCGAATCCAAAAAGAGGAATTCCGCCCCGCTTTCTACAGCAAAAACACGTGTAGAAAGCGGGGCGGATGTATTACATATTTAAGGAAAAATCCTTACTTTTTCTTGCGGGCATAGGGAGTGTTGTCCAACGGGATGTTGTATCTCCACTCACCGTCGTAGGCATGGTACGCTGCAGCAATGGCTGGGGAAGTCGGGATAGAGACGATCTCGCCGACGCCCTTTGCGCCGAAGCTGTGCTCGAAGCCTTCCCGCTCGACGATGATGGACTCAATCTCCGGGATCTGATGTGCGCGCCATAGGCCCAGGGTGCCGTATTTCGCGGTGGGCCTGCAGTTGTCGTCAATGGGGAACGCTTCGGTCAGTGTGTAGCCCAAGGACATGACGACGCCGCCTTCGATCTGGCCCTCGACCGCCATCGGGTTGATGGCCTTGCCGACGTCATGTGCTGCAATGATTTTCTTGACCTTACCATCGTCGTCCAAGATACATACCTGCGTCGCGTAGCCGTAGCAGACATGGGACAGCGGGTGCTCGATGGAAGCGTCGTCGGGCTTGTCCGTCATGGCATTCCATTCGCCGTAGAATTCCTGGCCGTTCAGGTCTTCCAGCGTGTGGCCTTCCAGTGCAGCCTTCAGGTTCAACGCTGCAACACGGCAGGCGTCGCCGGAGACCGTCGTCTGGCGAGAGCCGGAGGACGTACCGGAGTCGGGGCACTCGAAGCTGTTGGAAGCGCGGTAGACGATCTTGTCAGCCGGCAGATTCAGGATCTGGCCGACGTTCTGGCAGAAGACGTTGGACGCGCCCTGGCCCATATCGGATGCGCCGACGCAGACGATAACCTTGCCGTCTTCGACGACCAAGCGGCAACGGCCCCAGTCGGGGATGCCGTGGCCAAGGCCGGCATTCTTCATGCAGCAGGCGATGCCAGCGTACTTGGCGTTTTCAAATTCGTCCTTGACCGCCAGCAGAGTCTCGACCAGGCCGGTGTCCTCACCGACAATCTGGGCGTTCGGCAGGGTCTGACCCGGGCGGATGGCGTTGCGGAAACGAATCTCCCAGGGAGAGATGCCGATCTTCTCCGCCATCTGGTTCAGCAGCGTCTCGGTGGCGAAACAGGTCTGCGTCACGCCGAAGCCACGGAATGCGCCAGCGGGCGGGTTGTTCGTGTAGTAAGCCCAGCCGTCGATATCAAAGTTCTGATAGTTGTACGGGCCGGAAGCATGGGTGCAGGCACGCTCCAGAACGGGGGCGCCCAGAGAGGCGTATGCGCCGGTGTCGGAGATACATTTTGCCTGCATCCCCTGAATGATGCCGTTCTCGTCGCAGCCGATGGTCATGTCGACCTCGAACGGGTGACGCTTCGGATGCACAATTAACGATTCGGCACGAGTCAACTTCACCTTAACCGCGCGCCCGGTCAAATATGTGATAAGAGCCGCCAGATGCTGCACAGTGACGTCTTCCTTGCCGCCGAAGCCGCCGCCGACATAGGTGTTCTCGATCTCGACCTGGTCATAGGGCAGGCCCAGCATCGGTGCCGTCTCGTGCAGGGTATCGTAAACAGACTGGTCGGAGGTATAAACGAAGACATGGTCGTTCTTCATAAAGGCGACTGCGCACTCCGGCTCCAGGAACGCATGCTCATTCCACGGCGTAGTGAAGTGGCCGGAGAGGACATACTTGGAATTCTTGATGGCCTCCTCCGCATTGCCGCGATGCACGCCCTTGTAGGCCAGCAGGTTGCCCTTTTCGTGGACCAGCGGCGCGCCTTCCGCCGCAGCTTCCTTGGGATTATGGACGGCGGGCAGAACTTCGTAGTCGACCTTGACGAGCTTCTTGGCCTGCTCCAGGATCTCCGGCGTCTCCGCAACGACCAGGGCAATGGCATCGCCCAGGAAGCGGGTGATCTCGCCGACACCGATCATCGTATCCCAGTCCTTGAACAGGTGTCCGACGACCTTGTTGCCGGGAATATCGTCTGCCGTGAAGACAGCGACGACACCGGGCAGTGCCTTGGCCTCTTCCGTATGGATAGCCAGAACCTTGGCCCGGGGATATGCACTGCGCACCGCAGAGCCGTGGCACATATTATCCAGATAGTAGTCATCCGTGTACTTGCCGGTACCCAGGACCTTGCCTTCGATGTCCTGCCGGTGGGTCCGCTCGCCGACGGCCCATTTGCGGGTATATTCCGGGATCTTGCCTTCCCGCAGGATCTTCGCTGCCAGCAGGATGCCGTCAATGATCTTGACGTAGCCGGTGCAGCGGCAGATATTGTTGCGGATGGCAAACGCGGCCTCTTCCCGGGTGGGGTCCGGGTTCTGGTCGATGAGGGCCTTGGCGCACATGACCATACCGGGGATACAGAAGCCACACTGGACAGAGCCAGCCTCGCCGAAGGCGTATGTAAATACCTGCTTTTCAAAGTCAGACAGGCCCTCGACCGTCAGGACAGACTTGCCTTCCATCTTATCCGTCATGGGGATGCAGGCGCGCTGGGTCTTGCCGTCGATGATGATCGTACAGGCGCCGCAGGCACCCTCCGCACAGCCGTCCTTCACTGACAGCAGCCGCAGTTCGTCGCGCAGGTAGCGCATCAGCTTTTGGTTTTTCTCGACTGTAACAGTCTTTCCGTTTACAGTAAATTGTGCCATAGTGGCCTCCTTGCAATGATATTGATTACACAGGGACTCGCGTTTAAGGCTCGCGTTTGTTGGACATAAATTATTTTAATATGCCTTATATCTAAAATGCATTATACAGGCTTTCTCCCGAAAGTGCAACGTTTTCCAAGGAAAAAACGGCGTGAAAATGTTATCTATATTTAGAATAACGGGTATTTCCGTAGCACATTGCAGCATTTTGCACAATTTTGATCGCCGCAATGCCGGATAAAACTGCATACTTCGGGGATATTCCAATCATAATACTAGAAATAAGGGAATTCTATAGCAAGCTTGCGGCGTTCCGAGAACAATCCGGGCAAAATAAGCTTGCGAAACCGAATCGCATGCGTTATAATGCAAATAAGCAAGATGCGGTGCGCAGCAAATGCTGCCTGCCGCTGTGAATGATTTGGCCGAGCGGTGTGCGCGGCTGGAAACGGAGGATTTACTATGTCTGTAAAAGTTGCAATCAATGGTTTTGGCCGTATCGGCCGTCTGGCGTTCCGTCAGATGTTCGGCGCTGAGGGTTATGAGGTCGTCGCCATCAATGACCTAACCTCTGCCAAGATGCTGGCGCATCTTTTGAAGTATGACTCCACCCAAGGCAACTGGGTCGCCCACGGCCATACGGTCGAGTACCATGAAGGCGAAGGCGAGGACAACTATATCGTCGTCGACGGCAAGAAGATTGTCATCTACAAGATGCCCAACGCAGCTGACCTGCCCTGGGGCAAACTGGATGTCGATGTCGTCCTGGAATGCACCGGCTTCTATACCAGCAAGGCAAAGGCCCAGGCGCATATTGACGCCGGCGCAAAGAAGGTCGTCATCTCCGCCCCCGCTGGCAACGACCTGCCGACGATCGTCTACAACGTCAACCACAAGACCCTGACGAAGGACGACAAGATCATCTCCGCCGCCTCCTGCACCACGAACTGCCTGGCCCCGATGGCAAAGGCCCTGAATGATCTGGCGCCCATCGAATCCGGCATTATGTGCACCATCCATGCCTACACCGGCGATCAGATGATTCTGGACGGCCCGCAGAGAAAGGGCGACCTGCGCCGCTCCCGTGCCGGTGCCGTAAACATCGTCCCCAACTCCACCGGCGCTGCCAAGGCCATCGGCCTGGTCATCCCGGAGCTGAACGGCAAACTTATCGGTGCCGCCCAGCGTGTCCCGACCCCGACCGGCTCCACAACGATCCTGAATGCCGTCGTCAAGGGCACCGTCTCGGTCGACGAAGTCAATGCTCAGATGAAGGCAGAGGCCACCGAATCCTTCGGCTACAACACTGATGAGATTGTCTCCTCCGATATCATTGGCATGCGCTTCGGCTCCCTGTTTGACGCCACCCAGACGATGGTCGTCAATCTGGAAAACGGCACCTCTCAGGTCCAGGTCGTCTCCTGGTACGACAATGAAAACTCCTACACCAGCCAGATGGTTCGGACGATCAAGTACTTCGCCGAACTCGGTTAATTTCCGGTAGATTCCGATAAACCACGCTGCTCCGGCAGCGTGGTTTTTTGTAAAAGGGGCCTGTACCATGGCGGTACAGGCCCTTGCTATTGAATAGAACACCCTCAGCGCAGCAGGATCCGCTTGCCGCCAGTGAAGGGGGCGACGGTGCCGATGCGTTGGCAGGCAGGAACGGCTTTTTGCAACTCCGCCTCCATAGCGTCGGCATCCTCTGCGGCGACGCTGATGAGCAGGCCGCCCGCCGTCTGCGGGTCAAAGAGCACGTCCTGCTTGGCAAGCTCCGTCTGGCCGACGTCGACGCCCGCCTCGGCAAAGCTGCGGTTGCGATAGAGGCCCGCGGGTAAAATGCCCATCCGCGCCAGGTCCAGCGCCTGGGGCATGAACGTGATGCGGTCCACCTGCAGGGTGATCTGCACGTCGCTGCCCTGGGCCATCTCGTAGGTATGGCCCAGCATCCCAAAGCCGGTGATATCCGTGCAGGCATGCACCCGGTAGCGGACCATAACATCCCGGGCCGCCTTGTTCAGCGTCTGCATCATGGTCAGCGCCAGCTGCGCCGTCTCCGGCTCGACCAGATCGACCTTGGCCGCCGTCGTCACAATGCCGATGCCCAAGGGCTTGGTGTAAAACAGCACATCGCCGGGCTTGGCACCGGAGTTGGTCAACATTTTCTTCGGGTCGACAAAGCCGGTGACGGCTAGGCCGTATTTGGGCTCGTCGTCATGGATGCTGTGCCCGCCGGTGATGAGCGCGCCCGCCTCATAGACCTTGTCGTAGCCGCCGCGCAGCAGCTCATGGACTGCCTCCTTCGGCATTTTTTCCGGCACGGCCATAATATTCAGCGCTAGCTTCGGCTCGCCGCCCATGGCGTAGACATCCGAAAGCGCATTGGTCGCAGCAATGGCCCCGAAGGTATACGGGTCATCCGCGATCGGCGGGAAGAAATCCACCGTCTGCACCAAGGCCAGATCGTCGGTGATTTGGTAGACCGAGGCGTCATCGCTCTTATCGAAGCCCACCAGCAGCTTCGGGTCGTGGTGCACCTTGATATCATCCAACAACTGGGCCAGCACACCCGCGCCGACTTTTGCGCCGCACCCGGCGCATTTGGCAAGCTTTGTCAGCTTAATATTCTCTTCCATGGCTTATTTCTCCTTTAATACTCCCGTCAGCTGCAGGCAGGCCTGCAGGACGCCGCCGCCGACGGCAATGGCTTTATCCGACGCGCAATAGCAGTGCGCCAGCTCGCAGCGCGGGTCGACATCGCCGCTCTTCATACCTTTGAAAACTGGCGTCTCGTCCGGCAAGATCCCCCGCAGCACCCCCGCGATGGTGCACCGCATGGGAACGCCCTCAACCTCTCCGGCGATATCCCCCGCCTGGACCATTGCGCCAATCTCCAGCTTCTGGCGGAATATGCCATCCGCCGGAGCCCGCAGGACCCGCTCCCCGGCGTAGCCGCCGATGAGGCCCGGGATATTCGTATTGGGGATTGGTTCCCCGTCCAGGATCACGCGGCCCAGATAGTGCCCGCGCATCGTCTCCACGACGGCATGGCAATCCCGCCCGGCGTAAAACCCCGGACCGACACCGATGACCACCGGGGCGTCCGTGATCCTTGTCCCAAGGTTTTTCTTAGCCAGAATGGCATCCACCAGCACATCCGGCTTCAAAATAGGGATGCTCTCCCCTTCCGGGTCCGCCAGAACAGGAATACAGCCCTGGGCCAGAATTTCCGGCACCTGCGCCGTCGATGCTGCCTTCTTGGCCGTCACATCCTCGACCTTCTGTGTACCAAAGCGAAGCGCCGGGGAAAAGCAGACCGTCCGGCGGATGGCCGTCGGATTCGGCAGGTCCAGCATCGCCACCTGCATCCCGCTGCGCCACAGCCGCAGGGCGATGCCCGTTGCGATATCCCCCGCGCCGCGAATCAAAACAAACATTGTGTCCCCTCCTGCCGCATGCAGCCAAATACAGGTGCGAAGCGGCGCTTTAGTTATTCCAGCTAAAGGATAACACTTATTTTCGTCTAGGTCAAGTTCAGGATTGACATTTGCGCTGCCCCGGTGGTAAACTAGCCTTATGAATGATACACTACACCCCGTCCTGCGGATTCAATTTTACGCCAAGGAAAAAAGCTTTGGCCCGGGCATCGCAAAACTACTGCAGCGAGTGGAAGATCGGCACTCCCTGCGTGCTGCCGCCATGTCGATGGACATGGCCTACTCAAAAGCGTGGACGATGGTCCGCAGCTGCGAGGCTGCCTTGGATATGAAGCTTTTAAACTACTCCACCGGCGGAAAAAACGGCGGCGGCGCCGTTCTGACTTCCGAGGCCAAGCAGCTTCTGCAAATGTATACGACTTATTGCCAGGAGCTCAACGCCTACGCGCTGCAAAAATTCGACGAAGAATTTGGCCCCCTGCTGAAATAATTTGATCTGCACGCACAAGCGGCAGCTGCAAAACGCAGCTGCC
>CAUBIP010000080.1 GCA_958436045.1 uncultured Oscillospiraceae bacterium
CAAATGATCCGCTGATTCTCTGCACTTCCCAAATACTTTCGCAGGAGGCTATCTAATGAAACAAGTCGGTTTAAGTATGAAGCGTGTGGATGCTTACGACAAGGCGACCGGCCGCACCTTGTACGGTGGAGACCGGGTCCCGCAAAATGCCTTGGTTGCAAAGATTGTTCACTCGACCATTGCCCATGGTATGGTAAAGCACATTGATACCACCGAGGCGGAGCGTATCCCCGGTGTGGTCAAGATTGTCACCTGTTTTGATGTCCCGGATATTCAGTTCCCCACGGCGGGCCACCCCTGGTCGCTGGACCCCAGCCATCGTGACCCGGCGGACCGGAAGCTGCTCAACGCCCACGTCCGGTATTATGGTGACGATGTTGCCGTCGTCATCGCGGAGGACGAAGTCGCGGCAGTGCAGGGCATGCGGGCTGTAAAGATCGAGTATGAGGAATACCCGTTTGTTCTGGATGTGCAGGAAGCCATCGGCAAGACAGAGCATCCCATCCACGACGAGCATCCGGATAACGTTCTGGCCCACTCTGGGATCCACAATGAGCATTTTGAGGAAGCGATCCAGGAGCCGGGCCTGGTCAAGGTCGACGGCTGGTATAACTCCCCGATGGTGCAGCACTGTCATATCGAGCCCCATATCTGCTTTGCCTATATGGAAAACGGCAGAATCACCATCGTCTCCTCGACGCAGATTCCCCACGTCTGCCGCCGGATTTGCGGCCAGGCGTTGGGTATCCCCTGGGGCAATATCCATATGATAAAAGCCTATGTCGGCGGCGGCTTCGGCAACAAGCAGGACGCCCTGTATGAGCCCCTGTGCTGCTTCCTGACGACCCAGGTCGGCGGCCGCTGTGTCAAGCTGGACTGCACGCGCGAAGAGACATTCATCAACAACCGCGTCCGGCACCCCATCCGCAGCCATATCACCTCCTGGGTGCGGCCCGACGGCACGTTTGCAGCCCGTCGGTTGGAAGCGTATTCCGACCAGGGTGCGTACGGTTCCCACGGGCACTCCATTGTGGCCAAGGGCATGGGCTGCTTCCCGCAGCTGTATCCGTGCGATATCGTGGAAGCGGAATCCTATACGGTCTATACCAACAAGCCCACCGGCGGTGCTATGCGTGGGTACGGCATTCCGCAGGCCATGTGGGCCGTCGAGTGTCATACGGACGATGTTGCCCGGGCCATCGGGATGGAGCCGGTGGAATTCCGCCGCAAGAACCTGATGAAAAAGGGCTTCTATCACGAATTCTCCAAGAATGAGCTGTATTTCGATACATTTAATGAATGTATGGATAAGGCCATTGCGTATATCGACTACTACGGCAAGCTGAAGAAGTACCAGAACCAAACTGGCCCTGTCCGCAGAGGCATCGGTTGCTCCGTCTTCTGGTATAACACGGCAGTCTACCCCATCTCCCTGGAGACCTCCTCCTGCCGGATGGTCCTGCATCCGGGCGGACGGATCGTGTTCCAGTGCGGCGAAACGGAGATCGGCCAGGGCGCCGATACCGTGCAGGCGCAGATGGTCGCGGACGCTGTCGGCGTGCTGGCCAGCGATGTCACTGTTGAATCCTGCCAGGATACCGATATCACGCCCTTCGGCACCGGCGTTTACGCCTCCCGTGGCACTTATGTTGCAGGCTTCTCCATCCGCCAGACGGGCGAGATCTTCCGCAAGAAGATTTTGGATGTCGCCAGCAAGATGACCCGGATGCCGGCCTACAATCTGGACCTGGAAGACGGCAAGATCACCCGGAATACCGACGGCCGCTATATGCTGTCGCTGGCCGATGTTGCCGAGTACGCCCAGTATACGACTGATGGCTCCCAGCATATCACGGCGGAGTCCACATATCAGATCCGCAGCAACGCGTTCTCCTTCGGCTGCACGTTTGCCGAAGTCGAAGTCGATATCCCGCTGTGCAAGGCGAAGCTCATTGATATTGTCAATGTCCACGACGCTGGCAAGCTAATCAACCCGGCGCTGGCAGAAGCGCAGGTCCACGGCGGCATGTCCATGGCCATCGGCATGGGCCTGACAGAGGAAATGCTCTTCGATCAGCGCACCGGTAAGCCGCTGAATGATAACCTGCTGGACTACAAACTCTCCACCTTTATGGATCATCCGCATCTGGAAGCGGAGTTTGTGGAAAACTACGAACCGACCTCTGCATTCGGCGCCAAGGCGCTGGGCGAACCGCCTACCTGCTCGCCGGCTCCCGCGATCCGCAATGCGATTTTGCAGGCGACGGGCGTTGCTGTCAATGATGCGCCGGTCAATCCGCACCGGATGTTTGACGCCTTTACCGAAGCTGGCCTGATTTAAGGAGGATACGCCAAATGTATGATCTGAATCAAGTTTATGAAGCAAATTCTGTGGAAGAGGCCATTGCCCTGCGCCAGGCGCATCCGGAAGCCCAGATCATCGCGGGCGGCAGTGACGTGCTGGTCCAGGTCCGTTCGGGCCGCCGGGCGGGCAAGTCCCTGATCTCCATTTATGGGATCGACGCTATGCGCGGCGTCAGCATTGACGACGAGGAGAATATCCGCATCGGCTCGCTGACCTCCTTCTCCCACATCACCCATGACCCGATCATCCAGAAGTACATCAACGTTCTAGGTGAGGCGGTCGATATGGTCGGTGGCCCCCAGATCCGCAACATCGGGACGATCGGCGGCAACACCTGCAACGGTGTCACCTCTGCCGACTCTGCTTCGACCCTGCAGGCGTGGGACGCCATTGTCGAGCTGACGGGCGCAAACGGTGTGCGCCGGGTGCCCATTCAGAAGTTTTATATCAAGGCCGGCCAGGTCGACATCAAGCCCGATGAGATCCAGACGGCCATCCTGATCCCCAAGGAAAGCTACGAAAACTGCTTTGGCAACTATTTCAAATATGCCATGCGTAATGCCATGGATATTGCGACGACCGGCTGCTCTGTCAACGTCCGGTTGTCGGCGGACAAGAAGACGATGGAGCGCGTGCGTATCGGTTTCGGCGTCGCAGGCCCGGTACCGATGCGGGCAGTGAAGGCTGAGGCCGGTGCGGCGGGCAAGCCCGTTACTATGGCTGCAGTGGAAGAGATCGCGGCTTCCGTCCTGGAGGATATCAACCCGCGTGATAGCTGGCGTGCGTCCAAGGCGCTGCGGCAGCATATCGCCGTCGAACTGACCAAGCGTTGTCTGATGAGATCCATTGAACTGGCAGGAGGGGTTTTGTAATGGCGGAGAGACAGTATAAACTGGTAAAATGCAACATTAACGGCAAAGACGTCGCCACGATGGTTGACGTCCGGGCATCCCTGACCGACATGCTCCGCAACAATTATCACCTGACCTCCGTCAAGAAGGGCTGTGAGGTCGGCGAATGCGGCGCGTGCAGCGTCCTGATTGACGGAGAGGCATTTAACTCCTGCATCTATATGGCCATCTGGGCTGAGGGCAAGAAGATCATCACCCTGGAAGGCCTGACGGGCCCCAACGGTGAGCTGAGCGATATCCAGCAGGCCTTTGTCGATGAGACGGCCATCCAGTGCGGCTTCTGCAGTCCGGGCTTTATCATGACCTCGTACGAGATTCTGGAGTCGGGCAAGGAGTATACGGATGATGAGCTGCGCAAGCTCCTGTCCGGCCACCTGTGCCGCTGCACCGGGTATGAGAATATCCTCCGGGCTGTCCGCAAGACGATGTACAAGCGTCTGGGCAAGCCGGTCCCGGAAAACTGATCATATCACAAGTAAAATTTAATGCACCGCGGCGCAACAGCGCTGCAGAAATACCGCAGCCGGACGTCTTCCCTTCTGGAAGATGTCCGGCTGCAGTGTATTTTTGGAAGATGGCTGAGAGGAATAGTTTGCGGGGGAAGCTCAGTGGTGAAACAGGCGGCGGCCGGTGAAGACCATGACGATGCCATAGCGGTCCGCTGTCTCGATGACCTGCCCGTCACGCAGACTGCCGCCGGGCTGGACGATATAGCTCGCCCCGCTTTTGCGGGCTCGCTCGACATTATCGCCGAAGGGGAAGAAGGCATCGCTGCCGCAGGTCACGCCGCAGAGCTTCTGGAGCCACGCCTGCCGGATCGCGGGGTCCAGCGGGTCTGGTCGCTGCCAGAAGACAGTCTGCCAGGCGCCGTCTCGCAGAATGTCGTCATACTCCGGGGAGAGATAGACGTCGATGGCGTTATCCCGCACCGGGCGCTTGAGATCGGGCAGGAAGGGCAGGGAGAGAACCTGCAGCTGCTGCCGGAGCCACCAGCGGTCGGCCTTATCCGCAGCCAGCCGGGTGCAATGGATCCGGCTCTGCTGCCCGGCCCCAATGCCGATGGCCTGGCCGTTTTTGACAAAGCAGACGGAGTTGGACTGGGTGTATTTCAGGATGATTTGGGCGATGACCATATCCAGCGCCGCGCTTTGTGGCAGCGTTTTGTTCTGCGTCACGCAGTCGCTTTGGGTGGGCATTGCGATGGGCGCGTTGTTGCGGGCCTGGGTGAAGGTGAGACCGAAGACGTCCCGCTGCTCCGTCGGGCCCGGGGTATAGTCGGGGTCCATGGCGAGGATCGTATAGCGGCCGCCTTTTTTTGTTTTCAAAAGCTCCAGTGCCTCTGGCGTATAGCCCGGCGCGATGATGCCGTCGGAAACCTCGTCCTTCAAATACTGGGCAGTGGCTTCGTCGCAGGGGGCCGACAGCGCGGCCCAGTCGCCGTAGGAGCTCAGCCGGTCTGCGCCGCGAGCGCGGATATAGGCGCAGGCCAGCGGTGTCGGCGCTGCGTCGGGGCGGACGAAGTACAGGGCACGCTCCGTCTCGGTCAGCGGCAGCCCGATGGCAGCCCCGGCAGGGGAGACGTGCTTGAACGACGCCGCAGCAGGCAGGCCGGTGACCGTATGCAGCTCCTGCACGAGCTGCCAGCTATGGAGCGCGTCGAGCAGATTGATATAGCCCGGGCGGCCATTTAGGACTGTGAAGGGCAGGGGGCCGTCTGTCCGGCTAAGGAGCGCCGGGGTCTGATTGGGATTGCAGCCGTATTTTAATTCGAATTGTTCCATGAGGATGCTCCATGAAGGTTCTCCAGGCAGCTGACAAACTGCCCGGTGGCAAGATCGGTGTAACGGACGCAGAGGGCGATGCGGTAGTCCCGGGGCAGGGCATCCCAGAGGGACCTACAAAGCGCTGCGGGGTCTGCGGGGATGGCAAGGGGCCGGGGCGCGCCAATAAATGGCGGCAACGGCGTGCCGTTTTGCTGATACGTGTGCAGGAGATGCCCCTGACCAGGGACTGGGGCAAAGTGCCAGTACCGGCGCAGGCAACTGCCGTCGCATCCGGCCCGGCGCACGATGCTAAGGTCGATGCCGTCGCGGGCCAGCAGCGCGCTGATGCGGGGAGTATAATGCGGCGCATCGGGCTCAAAGCGGCGGGTATCCAAGGCTTGGCGGAAGGATTTTCCTGCCTGGATGGTTTCGAAAATCGTCTCCGTCTGGTCGCCGTTTGTGACGATCAGGCGATCCGCCAGCGCCCGCACCGGGGTGTAGAACACCAGTGACGGGTCTTCGACCTTGCTGGGGTCTGCGAATTCGATGCGCAGGTTGGCACCGTCCTCCCGCAGGCGGCGGTTGCGGCTGTTTTCGCTGCGCCCGGTGAGAAAATAGGCGAAGACGGCGCGGCCGTCCGGTGCGGTCCCGGCCAGAATACCCCGGCCGGGGTATGTATTTTGCTGCAGCTGCTGCAGGGTAGATTCCATAGGGGCCTCCTATTCTTGTCGGGTCAAAGGGTGATCTTGCAAAGCGGCACCGGGTAAAACGCCTGGCCGTTGAAAAACCAGAGCTCGCGGAAGCCTACGAATTCTGCCCGCGCCAAGGCGTCGCGATAGCCGCAGGCGACGGCGTCGGCGCTGTGGGCGTCGGCAGTGATGGTGATGCGTGCGCCGCGGCGCTGCAGCTGCTGCAGCAGCCAGAGGGCGGGGTACGGCGTCGTGCGGTAGCCGCGGCTGATGGCACCGGTATTGATCTCGAAGATCTTCCCGGCGGCGATCAAGGCATCCATCGCTTCGCTGGCGGCTTTGTGATAGGCCAGGGTGTCCGTATTGACCAGGGGTGCGATCTCGTTGAATTTCGTCAGCTGGTCAAAATGGCCGACGATATCCAGCCGGGGGTCGTCTGCGACCCGCAGCAGCTGGCGGTAATAGGCGGCGCTGTAGGCGTCACTATCGCCATGGAAAAGGTCCTGGACATTGTGCCGGGTGACCTCCACGGCGTCATCCACGCTGACCCAACTACCGTCCACGGGAATATGGTGGACAGAGCCGATGATATATTCATAGCCATCGAGCGGGATCTGCGAGACAAGGTCAAATTCCAACCCGTAATACAGGGGGATCTCGTCCCGATAGGCAGCCTTCAGGCGCAGGGCCTCCTGCCGGTAGCGGGGCAGGTCCTCCACCTGGACTGTCCAGTCCTGGGGCGTGGGCATGGGGCTGTGGCCAGAGAAGCCGAGGGCAGAGAGCCCTTGGGCGAGCGCCCCCTGGACCATCTCCTCCATGGTGGATTTGCCGTCGTCAAATAGCGAGTGAGAATGCAGGCTTTGCAGTTTCATTTTACCATTTTCTCCTGTTTTACTTTGTGGTCGATGACATGGCGGGAGGCTAGCTCCTGGCGCAGGTCAGCAAGGGAGATGCCGGCTTCGGCCATCAGGACCATCACGTGATAGGCAAGGTCGCCGATCTCGTAGATCGTATTGGCCCGGTCGTGATCCTTGGCGGCGATGATGACCTCCGTTGTCTCCTCGCCGACTTTTTTGAGGATCTTATCCAGACCTTTTTCGAAAAGATACGTCGTATAAGAGCCCTCGGGCAGATCGGCCTTGCGGCCCTGGAGCAGCTGCATCAGACCCTCGTAGGTGAAACCTGCCGGGGCCGGGCCGTCAAAGACGGGGTTGTGGAAGCAGGACTCCGCGCCGGTGTGGCAGGCCGGGCCATCCTTTTGTACCTCAATGACCAGGGCGTCCCGGTCGCAGTCAGCGGTGATGGAGACGATGTGCTGCCGGTTGCCGGAGGACTCGCCCTTGCGCCAGAGCTCTTGGCGGCTGCGGCTCCAGAAGCAGGTGCAGCCCTCGCGCATGGAGATCTCCAGGCTTTCCCGGTTCATATAGGCCAGGGTCAGGACCTGCTTGGTGTTCGTATCGACGACGATGGCGGGAATAAGCCCCTTCTCGTCAAATTTCAGCGTGTTTAAATCAAACATGGCGTTCTATCCTCCTGATATTGATGCCGTGATCGGCCAGGGTGTGCTTCAGTGCAGGGATGGGGACCTCTCCAAAGTGGAAAATAGAGGCGGCAAGCCCGGCGTCGACCCGGGGCCGGGCCTGGAAAAGCTCGACAAAG
>CAUBIP010000081.1 GCA_958436045.1 uncultured Oscillospiraceae bacterium
GAGGCGATGACCGGCACATTGACGGCCTGGCAGACAGCGTCCAGCATAGCAAGGTCAAAGCCCTGCTTGACGCCGTCGGTGTCGATGGAGTTGAGGACGATCTCACCTGCGCCCAGGTCGACGCCCCGGCAGATCCAGTCGATGGCGTCCAGCCCCGTGTCCTGGCGGCCGCCGTGGGAAAAGACGTGGAAGGACCCGTCCACCCGCTTTGCGTCTACAGAAAGGACGACGCACTGGTTGCCGTAACGCTCCGCGCCCTGGCGGATGAGGTCCGGGTCCCGCAGCGCGCCGGAGTTGACGCTGACCTTGTCTGCGCCGCATTTGAGGACGCGGTCAAAGTCCGCCAGGGTCTGGATGCCGCCGCCGACGGTCAAGGGAATGAAGATCGTCTCCGCCACCCGGGTCAAAATATCCGTAAACAGAGCGCGTCCTTCGACCGTTGCGGTGATATCATAAAACACCAGCTCGTCCGCGCCGCTTTCCGAGTAGTACTGGGCCAGCTTGACTGGGTCCGAGACGTCCCGGACGCCGAGAAAGTTGACGCCCTTGACGACCCGGCCGTCACGGACGTCCAGGCAGGGAATGATGCGTTTTGTGATCATTGTGCTGCCTCCTGTGCTTTTTTGAGGTCGATCGCGCCGGTGTAGTACGCTTTGCCGATGATGGCGCCGTAGAGGCCCATCTGAGAAAGTGCGCGGATATCGTCCAGCGTCGAGACGCCGCCGGAGGCGATGAATTGGATGGAAAACTGTTTTGTCAGCTTCTGGTAGAGGACTCGATTTGCGCCCTGCATTGCGCCGTCCTTGGAGATATCCGTGCAGATGACCGTCCGGACGCCCAGGTCCTGCAGTTGCTGGCAAAAGTCCTCACAGGTGACGGCGCTGGTCTGCGTCCAGCCCCGGATGGCGACGAGGCCGTCCCGGCAGTCCACACCGACGGCGACCCGCTCGCCGAAGGACCGAAGCGCCTGGGCGAGAAATTCCGGCTGCGTCAGCGCTGCGGTGCCGAGGATGATGCGGCTGACGCCCGCGTCCAGGTACCGGCGGGCCGTGTCCAAGCTGCGGATGCCGCCGCCCAGCTCGACGTGCAGGCCGGTCTTGGCGACAATCTGGGTGACGACTGCGGCATTGGGCGTCGTACCGTCCCGGGCGCCCTCCAGGTCGACCATGTGGATCCACTGGGCCCCCGCGGCGGCGAAGTCCTCGGCGACGGCCAGGGGATGGTCGTTGTAGACGGTCATCTGGGCGTAGTCACCCTTGTGCAGGCGCACGGCCTTTTTTTCGTAGAGATCAATGGCGGGCAGGATCAGCATGGGGTGCCTCCTTTGCTTGCAGTCAGGCTGCAAAAGGCCTGCAGGATGCCAAGGCCGACGGGGCCGCTTTTTTCCGGGTGGAATTGGCAGCCCAGGACATTGCCGTTGGCGACGGCAGCGGTCAGCGGCGCGCCGTATTCGGCGGTGGCGAGGATATAACGCGCGGGCGTATCGGCGTAGTAGCTGTGGACGAAATAGACGCAGTCGCCGCCTTGCGTGTTCGCCAGCAGCGGATGCGCCGGCTGCGACAGATGCAGGGCGTTCCAGCCGATGTGAGGGATCTTCAGATCCTGCGGCACGTGGCCCGCAATGGGGCGGACAACGCCGGGGATCAGGCCAAGCCCGGTGTATTCGCCGTACTCCAGGCTCTTTTCAAAGAGCAGCTGCATCCCCAGGCAGATGCCCAAAATGGGGACGCCTTTTTTCGCCTGCTCCAGCACAAGCTGGTCCAGCCCGGTGGCCCGCAGCTGGGCGGCGGCGTCGCGGAAGGCGCCGACGCCGGGGAGAATCAGTCGGTCGGCCCGGCGCAGCGCTGCCGCGTCGCCGGTCAGGCAGGCATCCTCCCCCAGCATGGCCAGGGAGCTTTTCAGGGAAAACAGATTTCCCACACCGTAGTCCAGGATCGCGATCATGCCAGCACTCCTTTTGTCGATGGGATTTCGTCCCGGCAATCCGGGTCGATGGCCACAGCCTGGCGCAGTGTCCGGCCCAGGGCCTTGAACATGGCTTCGATGATATGATGGGAATTTGTCCCGTCCAGCTGGCGCAGGTGCAGGTTCATCCGGGCTTCCCGCGTGAGGGCCTGGAAGAATTCTTCCACCAGCTCCGTGTCAAATGTCCCGACCTTTTCCGTTGGAAGCTGCGCTTGCAGGCGCAGGCAGCTGCGGCCGGACAGGTCCGCTGCGCAGAGAATGAGCGCTTCGTCCATGGGCAGGATGCAACTGCCGTAGCGGCGGATGCCGCGCTTGTCGCCCAGCGCTTGGCACAGCGCCTGGCCCAGGACGATGCCGATGTCCTCGACGCTGTGGTGGTCGTCGACTTTGGTGTCGCCGGAGCAAGTCAGGGTCAGATCAAAGCGGCTGTGCTTGGCAAAAAGGGTCAGCATATGATCCAGAAAGCCGACGCCGGATTGCACCTGGCTTGCGCCGGTGCCGTCCAGGCAGAGGCGAAGCGTGATGGCGGTCTCCGCTGTCGTGCGGTTGATCTCAGCAGTTCGCATGGGGGCATTCCTCCTTTAAAATAGCCGCGATGGTATGCAGCAGCGCGGCCATTTGGTCTTGGGTGCCAATGGTGATGCGCAGCCAGTCCGTCAGCGCCAGGGTATCAAAATGGCGCACCAGGACGCCACGGCGGCGCAGGGCGGCATACAGTGCCGCGCCGGGCATGGCGTCGCAGCGGGTGAAGACAAAGTTTGCCTGGCTCTCCAGAACGGTGAAGCCCATGGCCCGCAGCTGCACGATGGTATCGGTGCGGTTTTTGCGGATGGTCTGGCAGCAGCCCATAAAATAGTCATTTTCCCGAATGGCGGCGATCCCGGCGGCCTGGGTCATCCGGTTGACGTTGTAGGGATTGACGGAATTACGGACGGTATTGAGGTCCGCGATCAGCGCCGGGTCGCCGATGGCAAAGCCGAGCCGGGCACCGGCCAGGCTTCGGGATTTGGAAAAGGTCTGCGTAACGAGGAGATTGTCATAGCGCGCCGTCAGTGCAACACAGCTCTGCGTGCCGAAGTCTACGTATGCCTCGTCGATGATGACGAGCCGGTCCGGGTCAGCCTGCAGGATGGATTCAATTTGTGGCAGTGTCAGGGCAAGGCCGGTGGGGGCATTGGGGTTGGCGATGACGATGGAAGCGTCCAGCCCAGCGTAGTCCGCCGGGTCAATGGAAAAATCAGGCCGCAGGGGGATGGGCATCGCCTGCGTGCCGGTGACGGCGGCAAAGACGGGGTAGAAGCTATAGCTGACGGCGGGGAAGGCGAAGCGCCGCCCTGGGCCGCCGAAGGCGCGAAACGCCAGATAGAGCGCCTCATCCGAGCCGTTGACCGGCATCAGTGCCTCCGGTGCAACGCCGTAGAGTCCGGCAGCGGCAGCCCGCAGGTCCCGGCAGTCCGGGTCGGAGTAGAGCTGCAGGCTCCCGGCGGCTTCCGTGGCCGCGTCGATGACAGCGGCAGGAGGGGGAAAGGGGGATTCGTTGGTGTTCAGCTTCAGATAGCGCCGGTCCCGGGGCTGCTCCCCGGGGGTGTAGGCGGTGAGGCTTTGCAGGGCAAAGAAGCGGCTCATTTTTCCACCTCCCCGCTGCGGATTAGGGCACTGCGGGCGTGAGCTTCCAGCCCTTCGGCGCGGGCGAGGGTGGCAACGTCACCACAGAGGGCGGCCAGCGCGTCCTGGGTGAAATAGGTGTATTGGGTTTTCTTGATAAAATCGTCGACGCTCAGAGGGCTGGAGAAGCGGGCCGTGCCGCTGGTGGGCAGGGTGTGGTTGGGGCCCGCCATATAGTCGCCCAGCGCCTCCGGGCAGTAGCGGCCCAGGAAGACGGACCCGGCGTTGCGGATCTGGGGCAGATATTGCATCGGGTCCGCGATGCACAGCTCCAGAT
Organism: uncultured Oscillospiraceae bacterium; assembly: GCA_958436045.1. GTDB lineage: Bacteria > Bacillota > Clostridia > Oscillospirales > Oscillospiraceae > SVMC01. Next base: position 3,908 of record CAUBIP010000081.1, read on the forward strand.
GCTCCGGGGCTAGCTCGTTGGCGATTTCGATGGCGACGGCCAGGTCGCGTGCCAAGATGATCTTGCCGTTTTCGTCGATGGATACCCGGGCAATCTCCTGCCGGGGCAGGCGGCCCAGCTGGCGCTCGACCTCGGCCTGAACGCCCTCTGCCAGGGCCGGGCTGTCCGTCACCAGGACGGCGGTGGCCATTTTGTCGTGCTCTGCCTGGCTGAGCAGGTCCGCCGCGACCCAGGCCGGGTCCGCCGCGCCGTCGGCGACGACGAGGATCTCGCTGGGCCCGGCGATCATGTCGATATTGACAAGGCCGAAGACCTGCCGCTTGGCTTCCGCGACAAAGGCATTGCCGGGGCCGACGATCTTATCGACCTTCGGGACTGTCTCCGTGCCATAAGCCAAGGCAGCGATGGCCTGGGCGCCGCCGGTTTGGAAGACCCGGTCCACCCCGGCGATCTTCGCCGCCGCCAGAATGACCGGCGCGATACCGCCGCCGCAGGTGGGGGGCGAGACCATGACGATCTGGCTGCAGCCTGCCAATTTAGCAGGGATGGCATTCATCAGGACCGTCGAGGGATAGGCCGCTGTGCCGCCGGGGATATACAGGCCGACTTTTTCGATGGGCGTGATCTTCTGGCCTAGGATAACGCCGTCCCGGCGGGTAAATTCAAAGCCAGTGCGGCACTGGTGGGCGTGGAAGGTGCGGATGTTTTCCGAGGCCTGCTCCATCACGCGGCGCAGTGCCGGGTCGATGGCCTCTAACGCCGCGTCCAGGTCCCGGGCGGGGACTTCGATCTCGGCCAGCTCTGCCTTGTCAAAGCGGCGAGCATAGTCCCGCAGGGCGGCGTCGCCGCCGTCTCGGACGGTGCGAAGGATTTCGGAGACTGTGTCCCGGACGCCGGATTCTGTCACGCCACGGAAAAACAGCTTGCTTTTTTCGACGTTTTCATAGGGATAGATCTGCATCATGACCGGTTCCTCCTATTGGTTCTCCGCGCGCTGCTGGGCCACGGCCTGGCAGAACGTGCCGATGGCAGGTTGGCGGAATTTCCAGGCCGCCTTGTTGGCGATCAGCCGGGCGCTGATGGGGCAGATGGTCTCCAGCGGCGCCAGGCCGTTTTCCAGAAGTGTCTTGCCCGTCTCGACGATATCGACGATGACGTCAGAAAGGCCGAGGATCGGGGCCAGCTCGATAGAGCCGTTGAGATGAATGATGTCGATCTGGCGGCTCTGGGCGGCGTAATAGCTCTGGGCGATGTGCTGGAATTTAGTGGCGACCCGCAGTGTCTGGGCGGGATCGTCCCGGAATTGTGCGGGCCCGGCGACACACATGCGGCATTTGCCGATGCCCAGGTCCAGCAGCTCGTAGATATCTGGCTCGTATTCCAATAAAATATCCTTCCCGGCGACGCCCAGGTCCGCCGCACCGCGCTCGACGTAGATGGCCACATCCGACGGCTTGACCCAGAAGTAGCGGACGCCGGTCTCGGGGTTTTCAAACGTCAGCTTGCGGTTTTCCTCCCGAATCTCCGGGCAGGCGTAACCGGCGGCTTCGAAAATTCCGTAGACCTTTTCTCCTAAGCGCCCCTTGGGCAGGGCGATGTTAATCATTGGTTTCAAGGATAGATACCTCCTTTGCCCCGATTTTGATCAGCTGGCGGCATCGCAAATCGCCTCGCTGTCGCTGGACGCGGACGGTCTTGCCCATGTCCGTCCAGCTGCGGGCGGTGCGGATGATGAGTGCCGGATCGCTGGCTTCGTCGTAGAGGATCAGGGCGTCCGTGTCAAACGCTGGGGTCTGCCGCCCGAAGCGCTCCAGCTGGGCCAGGTACACGGCAAAGCCGATGGCGCCGCAGCCGCGGCCCATTTTCTGCATCAGCTTGTCGTAGCGCCCGCCGGAGACAACGGCGGTGGGAATCCCGTCGACATAGCCGCGGAAAAAGACACCGTTGTAATACTCCATGGCGCTGACGATGGAAAAATCCAGATTGACCCGCTGGGCGACGCCCTGCAGGGCCAGCAGCTCGGAAAGCTGCGCCAGCTCTGCCAGCGCCGGACGGCTTGCCTCCGGCAGCGGCAGGGCCTGCACCTGGGGCAGCGCCTCCTGGAGCGGGCCGGCGATGCGGATCAGCGCCTGCAGCAGGCGGCAGGTCTCCTGCGGAATCCCGGCATCACTACACAGGGCGGCGACCTCATGGGCGTTTTTCGCGCCGATGGCTGCCAGCAGGTCCGCTGTGACAGAGCGCGGGCAGTCCGCCAGCAGCCCGGCCAGGACGCCCAGGTGGGACAGGTCCAGCACGCTCTGGGCGCTGATGGCCTCCAGACTGCGCACGGCCAGCATCACGACCTCTGACATGGCGTAGAGGTCGATCTCGCCAATGCACTCCAGCCCTGTCTGCGGAATTTCCCGGAACCCACCGTGATTCGGGGCGCGGTAGACGTTTTCTGTGTAGCAGACCTTTTGCATCCCGCCGTCCGGCTTGCTGTTTTTGGCAATGGAGAGGGTGATGTCCGGCTTCAGGGCCATGAGGCGGCCGTCGGTATCTGTGAAGGTCAGAAGTTGACGGGTATCGAGAAAGTCTTTGTTTTCCAGGTAGAGGTCGTACTCCTCAAATTTGCTGACCTTATAAAATAGGTACCCATAGCTGCGGTAAAGCTCCCGCAGGGTGTAAAGGATGCGTTCGTCGGGATTGAGATAGGATGTTGTATTCATGGTTCCTCCTCGGCAAGACGCGCCAGGATCATCTGATAGCCGCCTGCGCCGTAGTCCAAGCAGCGCTTGACGCGGCCAACGGTCGCGGAGCTGACGCCGGTCTGTTCTGTGACGGCCAGGTAGGATTCGTCCTCGTGCAGGCGCTTGGCGACCTCCAACCGCTGGCTGAAGGCTTGAATTTCTTTGACGGTGCAGAGGTCTTCAAAATATCGGTAGCAATCGTCGAGATCCCGCAGCAGTAGGATGGAGCGGAAGAGCTCGTCGGTTTGCGGATTATGGGGCAGGCTCATGGAAAACCCTCCTTTGGGGTGAATACATAATTTACGCTAATAAGTTACCACGTTAGCACAATAAAGTCAAGGGGCGCACTGCACAATTTTTGGCGGCTGCTGGGAGGGCACACCGTGAAAAAACGCGAAAGCCGCTCCTTATGGCGCTGCTTGGGAGCATGCGGTGGCCAGAGCGGGGGCTTCGCCGTACCAGGGAAGGCCAGGAAAAGCGG
>CAUBIP010000082.1 GCA_958436045.1 uncultured Oscillospiraceae bacterium
GCCCGGGCGCGCCGGAGCACAGCTTATTCGTCGTACAAATAGTGCCGGACGATCTCCTGCAGAAGGTCGTCCCGGTCGATCTTGCAGATCAGGCTGCGGGCGTTATTGTAATTGGTGATATACGTCGGGTCTTCAGAAAGAAGATAGCCGACAATCTGGTTAATGGGATTGTAGCCTTTTTGCTGCAGCGCTGCATAGACGGATTTGAGAATTTCCTTCATCTGCTGCTGCTCCTCGTCCTGAACGTGGAACTTGATGGTGTTGTCGTCCATAATTGCCGCACCTCCTTTTCCCTATATCATACCGTATTCCGGGGCTAAAGTAAAGCAACAATTGGAAACAAACCCGGAACAAAATAAATGCACGGCGGCGCTGTATGCACCGGAAGGGAGCATACAGCGCCGGGCGATAGCGTTAGTATTCCAGAAACCGGGCAATCCTATACTGCCAATTTCATGGGAAATGGTGTTTTACCAGGTTACCGCAGGACTGCGCCCAGTTCCTGCTGCAGATGCGCCAGGATCTTCTGCGTCGCTTCTTCCGACTCGGCCACGGTCAGTGTACGGTCGTCGGCCCGCAGGGTCAGGCTGAAGGCGACGCTCTTTTTGCTCGGGGCAATCCCGGCGCCGCGGTAGACGTCGAAGAAGCGGATATCCCGCAGCAGATTACCGCCAGCGGCGGCGATGCAGTGCTCCAGTTGGCCGACGGTGCAGCTCTCGTCGCAGACCAGGGCCAGGTCTCGGGTAATGGCCGGGTATTTGGGCAGGGGATGATACGTCGCCTCTGGCTGTTGCTGCTGCATAAGGCCGGTGAAGTCCAGTTCAGCGCAGTAGACCTCGGCGTCAATGCCGTAAGTCTTCGCGACCAGGGGATGGATCTGCCCCAGCACGCCGTAGGGCTTGCCGTCAATGGTGAGGGCGGCGCAACGGCCGGGGTGATAGCTGGGGTTCTCCCGCTGGGCGGTGTACTCCGCCGGGCGGATGTTCAGCTGCCGCAGCAGCGCCTCGACCTGGCCCTTGAGGGAGTAGAACGTCGTGTGCGGGCCGTAGGCGCCGAAGACGAAGACCTTCGGCTCGTTTGCCAGCGGGCTGTCATCCCGGGGCAGGTAGATTTTGGCCAGCTCGTAGAGCTGCACGTCCTTGTTGTGGAACGCGTAGTTGCGGGCCAGGATCTCCAGCATGGAGGGCAGCGCCGTTGTCCGCATGACGGACGTGTCCTCGCCCAGGGGGTTCTGAATCTTCAGAGTATTGCGCAGGGGGGAATCTGCCGGGATGCGGATGCGGTCGAAGATCGTGGGGGAGACGAAGGAGTAGGTAATGATCTCACTGAAGCCCATGGCCCGGGCTGTAGCACCGGCCTGGTTTTCCAGAAGCTGGGCGGGGGAGTAGCCGCCCTTGGTCGTCGTGCCTCGCATCATCGTCGTGGGGATGTTGTTGAAGCCGTAGAGACGGCCAACCTCCTCGGCGATATCGGCGCACATCCGCAGATCAGGCCGGAAGGAGGGAACATGGATTGTCATGCCGTCCACCGGGATCTCCAGGCGGCGCAGGTATTCCTTCATGTCGTCCGTGGAGATGTCCGTGCCCAGCAGCCGGTTGATCTTCTCCGGCTCCAGAGGCAGGGTGACCTCTTCGGGAATATCGTTGAGGATGTCGATCACGCCGTCCAGAACTTCACCGGCGCCCAGCAGCTCGACCAGCTCACAGGCGCGGTTGACGGCTTCCAGAGTCATCATCGGGTCGATGTTCTTCTCAAATTTTGCCGAGGCGTCCGTCCGCATGCCCAGAGCCAGGGCCGTCTGGCGGATGGAGGTGCCGTCAAAGTTGGCAGACTCGAAGACGACGTCTGCCGTGTCGGTGACGATCTCGCTGTTCTCGCCGCCCATGATCCCGGCCAGACCCACCGGCTTTGTCTCGTCAGCGATGACCAGCATATCCGGCTGGAGCGGGCGGACGTTGCCGTCGAGGGTCGTCAGCTGCGTGTCCGCGCCGGCGCGACGGACGATGATCTTGCCGCCGGAGACATAGCGGTAGTCAAAGGCGTGCATCGGCTGGCCGTATTCGACCATGACATAGTTTGTGATGTCGACGATATTGTTGATGGGCCGGATGCCCGCCGCACGCAGGCGCTGGCGCATCCACTTGGGGGAGGGGCCGATCTTGACATTGCGGACCATCCGCGCCGTGTAGCGGCGGCACAGGTCCTCCGCCGGGACTTCCACGTCCAGCAGCGCGGGCAGATCGCCTGCCGCGCCGCCCTTGACCACCGGGGTATGATGGTGCATCGGCAGGTTGAAGGCTGCTGCGCTCTCCCGGGCCAGGCCCAGCAGGCTGTAGCAGTCAGGGCGGTTGTTCGTGATCTCAAATTCCACGATGGTGTCATCGTTGCCGATGATCTCGTTGATATCCTGCCCCGGGGTGCAGGGTTCATCGTTCAAAATCCAGATGCCGTCGGCAAAGACGCCGGGCAGGTCGTGCTCGGTTAGGCCCAGCTCCGCGTAGGAGCAGAGCATACCGCAGGAGGCGACACCGCGGAGCTTGCCCTTGGTGATGTGCACGCCGCCGGGCAGGTCGCTGTTGTGCCGAGCCACGGGGACGAGATCGCCCTCGTGGACGTTCTGCGCGCCGGTGACGATCTGCACCGGCTCTGCGCTGCCGTCGTCGACCAGGCAGACCCACATGTGGTCGGAGTTTTCATGCCGGGCCATCGACAGGACCTTGCCCACGACGACGTTCTTGATCTCCGCGTCCATCCGGGTGACGGTCTCGACCTTCTGGCCCGCCAGGGTCAGGACGTCGGCATATTCTTTGTCTGTGGCTTCAATCTCCACAAATTCTTTTAACCATTTTCTGGAAATATTCATCTTATAACCTCCCTTTGCCTTAGAACTGGGACAGGAACCGAATGTCGTTTTCGAAGATCAGGCGCATATCCGAGATGCAGAAGCGCCGCATGGCCATGCGTTCCAGGCCGATGCCAAAGGCAAAGCCGCTGTAGACCTCCGGGTCGATCCCGCAGCCGCGCAGGACGTTGGGGTGTACCATACCGGCGCCCAGCAGCTCAATCCAGCCTTCACCCTTGCAGGTGCGGCAGCCGGCGCCGTGGCACTCGAAGCACTGCACGTCGACCTCGCAGCTGGGCTCTGTAAAGGGGAAGTGGTGGGGGCGCAGACGGATGACGGAGTCCGGCCCGTAGAGCTGCTTGACCAGGGTGTCAAACGTGCCTTTGAGGTCTGCCATGGTGATACCCTTGTCGATGACTAGCCCTTCGATCTGGTGGAACATCGGGCTGTGGGTAGCGTCGACCTCGTCCTTCCGGTAGACGCGGCCCGGGGCCAGGATACGGATGGGCGGATGCTGGATGGCTTCCATGGCGCGGATCTGCATAGGGCTTGTCTGGGTGCGCAGGAGGACGGAGTCGTCATCCGTCAGGTAGAAGGTATCGCTGCGGTCCCGGGCGGGGTGGCCCTCTTGGGTGTTAAGCTTGGTGAAGTTATACTCGGCAAGCTCGATCTCCGGGCCGTCGAGGATCGTGTAACCCATGCTGATGAAAATTTCCTTGGCTTCGTCCAGGGCCTTGTTCATGGGGTGCTTATGGCCCAGGCAGACGGCGTCGCCGGGGATGGTGACGTCCAGCGCTTCGTCGCGCAGCTGCTTTTCCAGGGCGATGGCGTGCAGTGCTGTGCGGCGCTCTTCCAGATGGGCCTCGATCTCGGCGCGGACCTGGTTGGCCAGCTGCCCGATAAGGGGGCGCTCCTCGGCGGAGAGCTTGCCCATCTGCTTTAATACGGCGGTCAATTCGCCTTTCTTGCCCAGAAGACGCACCCGCAGGTCTTCCAGCGCTGCGGGGTTGGACGCCTGGTCCAGATCCTGCATGGCGCTGCGTCTGATTTGCTCCAGCTGTTGCTTCATAACAAAATCTCCTTCGTTTGGTTGATGACAAAAAAATAGATGCCCTCCGCCCAATGGGGACGGAAGACACACCTCCGCGGTACCACCCGCAATTCACCGGAAGACCCGGCGCACTTGACGCTTGTAACGGAGCGACCCGGCCCCCTCTACTGCTGGTTCAAGGGGGCGGTTCACGGGAGAAAGCCCTGCTGCCGGCGGGGAAGCGGTTTGCAGCTGACCCGCTCTCTCTGCACCCTGCGCTTGGCAGCACGACGGCCCGATCGTAACCTTTAGCCTATTGCTCTTATACTAACACAATTATTTTTTTCTTGCAACAATTAAATTTGACGATTCACGGCTTTTCGTCTATAATAAATAGAATCGTGCAAGAATGATCGCGCAAACGTGCAGAGGAGGGATTGGCGATGGCGCAGGCGATGGTCTTGGAGGCGGTGCAGATTCGGCAGCTGCTGCCGGTGCGGCCCCGGTTTTCCCATAAGGGGGACTTCGGGCGAGTGCTGCTGGTCTGCGGCAGCGTCGGCTTTACCGGCGCTGCGGCGCTGGCGGCCCGGGCTGCACTGCGGACCGGCGCGGGGCTCATCACCGTCGCAACGCCGCGGCAGGTCTGGCCCATCGTCGCGGCGAAGCTGGACGAGCCGATGGTCATGCCGATGGCGGAGGATAAAGCCGGGCGGCTGAGCCTGCAGGCGGCGCCTGCGCTGGTGCAGCTGCTTGCAAAGGCGGACGCCTGTCTCATCGGCCCGGGCCTGGGCCGGAGCGAGGAACTGGATGCGCTGGTCGCCGCCCTAGTGGGCGAGGCCCGCTGCCCCGTCGTCCTGGATGCCGATGGCATAAACGCCATGGCCGGGCATATAGATAGACTGCGTGAGGCGGCCTGTCCGCTGATCCTGACGCCCCATGACGGCGAATTTCTCCGCCTGTCTCCCGGCGCTGCGTTGCCGCCTGCGGATTTTGATACCCGGGCGGACCGGGCGATGATGCTTGCCCGGCGGTTGGGCGCGGTGGTCCTCCTGAAGGGCTACCGGACCGCCATTACCGACGGCACGCGGCTCTACCGCAACGAGACGGGGAACCCTGGTATGGCCACCGGCGGCAGCGGCGATGTCCTGGCGGGGATGCTGGTCTCGCTGCTGGGGCAGGGTCTTGCGCCGCTGGAAGCAGCGGCGGCTGCGGCCTGGCTCCACGGCGCGGCGGGGGACCGCTGCGCGGCAGAGCGCGGGGAATACGGCATGACACCCTCGGATCTCATTGATGCCGCTTCACGACTCTTACCATAAAGGATGTGAAGCATTTGCGGCGAATTTTTGTGGTGCTGCCGGTGCTACTGGCCCTGGCGGTGCTGCTGGGCAGCTGCACCGCGCCGGCAACGTGCATGGAGGAGGCGACGGCGTTCCGCGCCGCCCTGTGCAACGCGGGCGGCTGCAGCTTCCAGGCGGAGATCACAGCGGATTACAGCGATTATACGACGACCTTTACGCTCCAATGCCGGTATGACACGCAGAGCGGGGCGCTGGATTTTACCGTTGCCGCTCCGGAGTCCATCTCCGGCATCGCCGGGACAGTCGATACGGACCGGAAGACCGTCACCTTTGTGGCCACTGCCTTGGAGACGCCCCTGCTGGCGGCGGAAAAATTAGCGCCGGTGGCACTGCCCCAGGTGCTGGGCGAGAGCTGGGCCGGGTCGTACATCGCCCAGGCGGGCAGCGACCATGCGTATACCGTCGTGCTGTACCAAAACGGCTACGAGGACGATACACTCCAGGTCGAGACCTGGTTTTCTGAGGGCGCGCCGGTCTATGCGTCAATCTGGTATGACGGCGTCAGCCAGGCGGGCGTGAGGCTCTCTGATTTTCAATTATACTAGGCGTTTGGAAGCAAGGTGCCAAGCGCCGGATCACAGGCATAGGAAGGACAAAAAGAAAATGGATCTACTAAAGCGGACATGGGCAGAAATCGATCTGGACCATCTGGAATACAACTATCATCAGCTGCGGGGCCATGTGGCGGACAGCTGCTGGTTCCTGGGCGTTGTTAAGGCGGACGCGTACGGCCACGGGGCCGTGCAGGTCAGCCATACGCTGGAGGAGCTGGGGGCGGATTATCTGGCCGTCTCGAATCTCGAGGAGGCGGTGCAGCTGCGGCGGGCGGCCGTGCGGCTGCCGGTGCTGCTGCTGGGCTATACGCCCCCCCGCTATGCCGCGGAGATGGCGCAGATGAATGTCCACCAGGAGATCCACAGCCTGGAATACGCCCGGCGGCTGAGCCAGCGGCTGGAGGGGACGGGCCTGCGGCTGCCGGTGCATTGGAAGGTCGATACGGGCATGTCCCGCCTGGGCGTCAGCGCCGAGGACCCGGCCAAGGCGCTGGACGAGCTGCTGCAGATCGCCAGCCTGCCGAATCTCGCGCCCACCGGCGTCTTTACTCACTTTTCCGTGGCCGATTCCTTGGACCCGGCGGACCAGGCCTATACCCAGGGCCAGTTTGCCCGCTTCCAGACCGTCTGCCAGGGGCTGGCAGACGCCGGGTATTGCGATCTCATCCGCCACTGCGCCAACTCCGGCGCGACGATCCAGTACCCGGACTATGCGCTGGATATGATCCGCCCCGGCATCGCGACCTACGGCCTCAGCCCGGAGCCAGCGCTGGCGGACCGGCTGCCGCTGCGCCCGGTCATGACCCTGCGGACGACGGTCAGCCAGGTGCGCGAATACGAAGCTGGGACCTATATCAGCTACGGCAGGACCTACTGCACCCCTGCGCCGCGGCGGGTGGCAGTCCTGCCCATCGGCTATGCCGACGGGCTGCCCCGGCGGCTGTCGAACCGGGTCTCGTTCCTGGTTGGCGGAAAGCAGGCACCGGTCATCGGGCGTATCTGCATGGATATGTGCATGGTAGACGTCTCCGAAGCCGGGCCGGTGGGCGTGGGGGATGAGGTCGTCGTATTCGGCCCGGTTCCCGGGGCTAATCGCTGCGACGATTTGGCCGCCCAGCTCGATACGATCTCGTATGAGCTGACCTGCGATATCAACAAGCGCATGACGCGGCTCTATTTCCAGGGCGGCCGCCAGGTCGGCATTTTGCAATATATCGTATAGTGTTATGCCGCACACCGGCGGAGCGGCGTGCGTAGAATGAAATGAGAGCCAGTGTGGCGGTATAAAACC
>CAUBIP010000083.1 GCA_958436045.1 uncultured Oscillospiraceae bacterium
TGCTGCGGTCGTTTCTGAAAATTCTGCTGCTGGTCGTCCTGGTGCTGATTCTGTGCAGCATGCTGGGCGTCAATGTGACGAGCCTGGTGGCGCTGCTGAGCGTCGTCACGCTGGCCATTTCGCTCTCGGTGCAGAACCTTTTGACGAATGTCATCAGCGGCATCATCCTGCTGGGGTCGAAGCCCTTTAAAGTCGGCGATTTTGTCGAGGTTGGCACCAACAGCGGGACGGTCCAGGAGTTGGGGATGCTCTATACGAAGATCGTCACCGCCGACTACCGCGTTGTCTCCATCCCCAACAGCAATATCACGGCCAACGAGATCGTCAACCAGACGGCCGGCGGCAAGCGGCGGATCGACATCTCCATCAGTGCGTCCTATGACGCAGCTCCGGAGCAGGTCCGGGCGGCGTTGCTGGAGGTCGCGGGGCAGGAGCCCCGGGCGCTGTTTACGCCGGAGCCCGCCGTTCGGGTCATCCAGTACGGCGACAATGCCATTGAATACAGCCTGCAGGTCTGGGCCAGCGCAGAGGATTATTGGCCCGCCCGCTTTGCAATGACGGAGGCGATCTACGCCGCCTTCCGGGAGGCCGGGATCGAGATGACCTATCCGCATCTCAATGTCCACCTGCAGGATGCCAAATAGAAAACCCGCGCACCGGTGATTTTTTACCGGCGGCGAGCAGACCAATCGAGGAGGAAGAAATTATGACAAAAACATTGATTCAGTCCGGCCCCTGCCGGTTTGAGACTCGCGTCACAGCGGAGCGCGTCGCCAAGCGAAAGGTGAAGGTCACGGTCGAGACCCAGTGCCCCAATATGCAGAAGATGTTCGCCGGTTGGGTCGCCGAAAACGGCGACGAGCTGGACCCTTATAAATTTTGCATGAGCCGTCCCGGGCAGGACGCACTGCATACCTACGCCGCCGCCCATCTGCCCCCCCACGCCGCCTGTCCCGTCCTGGCGGGCCTGCTGCGCACCGTCGAAGCCGAAGCCGGCTTATGCGTTAAGGCAGATATGTCCGTAAAATTCCTGGACGAGGATTGAGTGTTTGGAATTTGCACTACATATGATAAAAGTATAATTAGGCGCTCCAAAGCCCGCAGGTGAACCTGCGGGCTTTTTGCTGCGTGTGACGCTTAAAAAATAAATTTGCAAGCTTCTACTAGCCAATGTCTACCAGGCAAACGATCTAGCACCCTCCGGGGGGCCGATTCTTTCTTCTGCAGCGCAGCGCGCCTTGACACCCAGTGAGCAGACGGCAAACAGGGGCATGCTGCACGTAGGTACGGGCACCGAAAAGGGTACGCAGCAAGCTTGCAACAAAACCCCTCCAGTCCATGTGGACTGGAGGGGTTCGCATGTTACAGGCGCAATCAGCAAGCCGCCTTTTTGCGGTGGATGCTGCGGATGACAAACAGGGTGCCGACGGTCAGTACCGCGCCGACGGGCAGTATGATCCATGCGTTGGGGACAAAGCCCGACAGCAGGAAGCAGACAAAGGAGATGACCGCGACGGTGATGGCGTAGGGCAGCTGCGTCGCCACGTGGTCGACGTGGTTGCACTGGGCACCGGCGGAGGACATGATCGTCGTGTCCGAGATGGGGGAGCAGTGGTCGCCGCAGACCGCACCTGCCAGACAAGCCGAAACGCCGACAAACAGCAACGGGCTCGTCTCCGGGAAGATATTCGTGACGATGGGAATCAAGATGCCGAAGGTGCCCCAGCTCGTGCCGGTGGCAAAGGCCAGGAAGCAGGCGACAATAAAGATGATCGCAGGCAGGAAGCTGAAGAGCCCAGCCGCCGCTGATTCCATCAGACCGGCAACATAGAACTTCGCGCCCAAGAGCGTCGTCATGCTCTTCAGGCTGGTGGCCATGGTCAGAATCAGGATGGCGGGCACCATGGCGATAAAGCCCTGGGGCACGCACTGCATGCATTCCTTAAACGTCAGAACGCGGCGGGCGATCATGTAAATCACAATGATGATCAGGGAGATGATGCCGCCCCACGGCAGGCCGACGAAGGCGTCAGTATTGGCAAAGGCTGCGATGAAATCGCCGCTGCACGCGCCGCCGAAGAAGCCGCCGGCATAGATAAGACCAATGACGCACGCGATGATGAGGACGATGACGGGGAAGATCAGATCCAGCACCCGGCCCCGCTCCGTGGCGGGAACCTCCTCACAGGAGGTGACGCCTTCCGTATTGCCGATGAGGTCGCCATGCTCTGCCTTGATCTCGAAGCCGGACATCTTGCCGTAGTCAAAGCCCATGAGGCTGATGGCTACGACGAAAATCAACGTCAACAGGGAGTAAAAGTTGAAGGGGATGGCCTTGACAAACAGCTGCAGGCCGGTATACTGGGTGCTGTCCACGCAGCCAGAGACGGCGGCGGCCCAGGAGGAGATCGGCGCGATCATGCAGACCGGCGCCGCCGTGGCGTCGATCAGATACGCCAGCTTGACCCGGGAGACCTTCTTGGAATCCGTCAGCGGACGCATGACGGAGCCGACGGTCAGGCAGTTGAAATAGTCGTCGATGAAAATCAAAACGCCCAGCAGGAACGTCGCGATGCAGGCGCCGGCCTTGGACTTGATGTGCGTCGCTGCCCAGCGGCCAAAGGCCTGGGAGCCGCCCGCCTTATTGACCAGGGAGACGATGATGCCCAAGATCACCAGGAAGATGAAAATGCCCGCGCCATCGGCGACGGCGCCGATCAGGCCGTCATTGACAACGGCGTCCACCGTGCCGGAGAAGTTGTAGTTGCTGTACATCAGGCCGCCCAGAACGATGCCGATGAACAGGGAGGAGTAGACCTCCTTCGTGATGAGCGCCAGGGCGATGGCGACGATCGGCGGGACCAAGGCCCAGAACGTGCCGTATACGCTGCTGCCGGACGGGACTTCTCCCGTGCCTTCACAGGTCGCGCAGACAAACTCGGCCTCTTCACCCGTGCTGTAATCTGCGACGGTGACGGTCCCAGCGCCTTCGCATTCGTCGCAGATCTGCATCCGGACGGTATCGCGATTCGAGACGCCGCCGATGACGATTACGCACACGATGGCCAGCAGCAGGATCAGAACGATCCAATTCTTTTTCTTCATTCTCTCCACTCCTAATAACAAAAAATTGAGCCATGACAGATGCATGACTCAATACGAACCAAAGGAAAAGCCCGAACCCGGGCGACGCGATACGCGATCCGCAATGGCCATGACAGCGCTCCACACAAAAACCTGTGCGACAGTCCGGCAGATCTTATCTGCCGGCCCGGCGACCGCGCACCCAGGCAGGAACGCGACACCTCGGCGGCCGACCCTTTCTGCCCGCTGGCTGCCTGGCCAATTTTGGGGCATACTCATGTAAACCGCGCCTCTATCATAACTTTTCAAGATTATTATAGGGGCTTTCCGCCTTTTGTCAACAGGTTTTTTGCTTTTTATAAAAATATTTTAGAAAAATTCGGAAAATTCTGCGCAGTTTCTCCCGCCGGTGCATAGATTACTGCAGGAGGGATGCAGATGAATGACTATTATTTTACCTTCCGCTCCATCACGACCGCGCAGATCGGCTCGGCCGCGCTGCACGATGCGGGCCTGCCCCATGTCCTCCTGCGGACGCCGAAGGCCATGGCGTGGCAGGGCTGCGGCTATAGTCTGCGTGTCACCGCTGCCCGGGCGGCGGGGACGGCCCAGTGCCTGCGGGAGGCTGGCGCCGCGTACCAGCGGATCTATCAGCAGGCCGCCCCTGGGGACGCGCCGGTGGAGGTGGTCCTGTGATCTATTTTGACGCCGCCGCGACGACGCTGGAAAAGCCGCCGCAGGTGGAACGGGCCGTCCGCCAGGCGATGCACCGCTGCGCCAGCCCCAGCCGCGGCGGCTACGCAGCGGCCATCGCGGCGGACGAGACGCTCTTCTCCTGCCGCCAGGCCGCTGCCGCGCTCTTTGACGCGGAAGCAGAGCAGGTCGTCTTCACCATGAACGCGACCCACGGACTGAACATCGCCATTTCCTCGCTGCTGGGTCCCGGACGCCGGGCCGTCATCTCCGGCTTTGAGCACAACGCCGTCACCCGGCCTCTGGCCGCCCTGGGGGCCGAGGTCACGCCGGTGGGCGGGGCGCTCTTCCAGCCATCAGACTTTTTGACCCGTCTGGAGGCGGCGCTGCGCCAGCCCTGCGACGCGGTGATCTGCACGCACGTCTCCAATGTCTTCGGCTACCGGCTGCCAGTCGAAGAGGTCGCGGCCCTGTGCCGGGCGCGGCAGGTGCCCCTGGTCATCGACGCGGCCCAATCGGCAGGCTGCCTGCCGATTTCCCTGCAAAAGACCGGGGCTGCGTTTATCGCCATGCCCGGGCATAAGCGCCTGTGTCGCAGTCGGCGAGCATGGGGGCGGGTGCTTAAAAGTAATTGCATTTTATGCCAGAAACTCCAATTCCAACGTAAACGGTGCATCCCGGCTGGGTCGGGCGTAGCGGACCTGGGCTAAGATCGCAGTAAAAAACTGCCGCAGCGCTCCAGCGTTCGACGTCGGGTCTTGCAGGACTGTCCGTAGCTGCGCCCGGGGTAGGGGAACGGTGGGCGTCGGTTCCAGCTCCGCCAGCGTCTGACCGATTGTCTCCAGCGCCGCTGTGACGGCCTCTCGCCGCTGGGCAAACTCCGCAGGCGTATAGATGTGCTGTTCAAAGCGGGTGAAGACCTCTGCCTGCTGGGCCCGCAGCGCCTGCTGCCGGGCGGCAAGCTGCCGGGCCAACTGCCGCTGCCCTGCTTCCGGCGGCGGGGCGGGGAAGAGGAGCGCGGGGCATTGGGCCTCGATGGCGGCAGCCAGCGCCCCCAGCAGCGCCGAAGCCTTGACCCCGGCGCAGCGGCAGGCATTGGGGCTCCGGTGGGAGAACCAGCGGTCGACGTGCGCGGCGCGCCGGGCCGTCTTATATTGCAGCGCCGCGCCGCAGACCGCGCACCGCAGCAGTCCGGCCAGGGGATCGCGCAGCGTCTGCCCGCCGGGGACAGGGGCCGCGCGATGCCGCGCCGCGGCCTGCTGCCAGAGGTCCTCCGAGATGAGCGCCGGATGCTTCCCCGGCGCGGTCAGAATTTCCTCCGGCGGCGCTTTGCGCGCCCGGGGGCGAAATTGGCAGGTCGCCTCGTCAAATTCCTTGCGCTGGCGGTAGGTCCCATAGTGGACGCGGCCGAGATAGACATCGTTGTGGAGAATTTTTGCCACGCTGGTGGGGGGCCATTGGGCGCAGCCCGTGGCCGTCCGGCAGCCCAGGGCCGTCAAGCGCCGGGCAATCTCCGGGCAGCTGCAACCGGCGGCGTACCACTGGAAGATCAGCCGGACGACCGGCGCATCCCCATTGGGGACCAGTGTCCGGTCCCGGCGGCCCCGGCGGAGAATGTCGTAACCAAATGGGGCACAGGGCGGCAGATAATTCCCCGCCCCGACGGACTGCCGCACCCCCGCCTGCATCCGCCGTTTGATGGTCTTATACTCGCGCCGGCTCATAAACAGACCAAATTCGAAGTACTCTTCATCAAATTCATTGTTTGGATCGTAGGTTTTCGCCGGGGTGACAATGCGGGTACCGCTGCATTGAAACGCCTCAGCGACGACCCCTTGGTCCTTCGTATCGCCCCGGGCCAGTCGCTCCAGCTCTGCGACCAGAACCCCCTGATACTGCCCTCGCTGCACCGCCTGCAGTAGCCGCTGCATCTCAGGACGGGCCGCGATGGAATCCCCGGAGACGACCTCCCGGTAGACGGTCCCAATCTCGAGACCCTGCTGCTGCGCAAGCTGCAGCAGACGCTGCTCGTGGCGCGCCAGCGTTTCCTCGACCGACTCCCCGACGGCGTCCTTCCTCGATTTTCGCAGATACATTGCGTAGGCTTTTTCCATAAAACGCCTCCTCAAAAAACGCCTTCCCATGGGGCCCGTGCGGCCCCACTTCCAGGGTATGCGAAAAGCAGGCGCAAAAAAACCAGCCCTGCACAGCGGCCGGCTGGGACATGCTATTCCTATAAAGATTGTGTTAAGAAAGAAAACGGAAAAGGATTCCCCTTGTCAGAGCTGCAGTAATTGTGCTATACTGTCCTCAAGAGAGATTTGTTGGAAATGGGGATTCTGCACAATTTCACCTCCATAGAATCAGCAATTTTGACCAGAAGTATTTTCAAAACGAAATGATTTTCCCACCACACGGCGCGCTTTCCAGCGTGGTCCGCGCGGCCTAAAGGGGGATACGTGATGGAACAAAGTGAGTTAAAGGCGCTGCTGCAGATCATGGATGCGGCGCAAAAGCAGGAGTTGCTGGCGGTGCTCAGGGCCGTGACAGCTTGTAGCGAATGTAATCCAGAATTTCTTCTTGCTTCTCCGGCGGCAATTGGCTGAACAACTGCAGGATCTCCTGATCCGGCTGCCCGGTCTGCGGCGGCTGCAGCGTGTCTGACTCGCCCAGCAGATAGAGCAGGTCGACCTGTAATCGGTGGGCATAGTCTGCCGCGACGGAGATTTTCGGCGTCCGCTGGCCGTTTTCATAGCGACAGATGACCTGTTTTGAGGTGCCAAGCAGGTCGGCCATCTCTTGCAGTGTATAGTGGCGCGCCTCCCGGACCGCACGCAGGCGGGTTGCAAAGCTTTCTTTTGGCAATGGATCATCCCCCCTTTTTGGGAGATGGTATCACAAGAAAACGTCAATTGCAAGCTGAAATTGCAAGATTTTTTGCACAATCGTCCACTACATGTTGACAAAATGCTTCGCACATGATACGATATCATTGCTGGATGTTTTCATTTTTCACGGCACGCAGAGGCGGTTTCTTTTTTTGTCGGGATGTCACCAAACGGGCAACTTTCGGATAACAAACGGGTCACCT
>CAUBIP010000084.1 GCA_958436045.1 uncultured Oscillospiraceae bacterium
GGCGTGTACGTCGGGGAAAATACTTCTCGCCCTGCAAGTGTGGAATTTCTGCGCTTTCAGCGCAGAAATTATGCGCGCAGCAGGGTGCAATTCCCTTCAAACGCGAGCCCAGCGAAGCGGGTCGCGTTTGAGAGCGTGTCAAAAATACTTTTTTGACACGCTCAGGGCCTGCTCCATTTGGAGCAGGCCCTTTTTGCGTGCTTTTCGCTTGTCAAGCGGGAGAAAGCATGGTAAGATAACAGAAAAGAGAACGATTTGACGTGCGCCGTCTGCGATGCAGCATCCAGCGGCGCGGAATACGGCGCTGGTCGCCGGTGGAGGAGACAGCATGGAGTTTGATGCAAAAAAAGTGACGTGCGAGATCGTCGCATGGATTCAGCATTGGTTTGCGGAGAACGGGCCGGACTGCAATGCGATCGTCGGCATCTCCGGCGGGAAGGACAGCTCTGTTGTCGCGGCGCTGTGCGTGAAGGCTCTGGGCCGGGAGCGGGTGCTGGGGGTCTTGATGCCCAACGGTATCCAGGCAGATATCGACGTCGCCCGGGACCTGTGCCGGACGCTTGAGATCGGGCAGGTGGAGATCAACATTGCGGACGCCTATGCGGCGATGTACGGCACGCTGGATGCAGCGATGCAGGGCGTGACGGAGCAGGCCCGGTGCAATCTTGCCCCGCGGCTGCGGATGACGGTTCTGTACGGCGTCGCGCAGTGCCGCAATGGCCGGGTGGCCAACACCTGCAACCTCTCCGAGGATTGGGTTGGCTACTCGACCCGCTACGGCGACGCCGCCGGGGATTTTAGCCCGCTCTCTCATTTGACGGTGCAGGAGGTCCGCGCCGTGGGCCGGGCGCTGGGGCTGCCGGACCGCTTTGTTGACAAGACGCCCATCGACGGTCTGTGCGGCAAGACGGACGAGGAGAACCTCGGCTTCACCTACGCTGTGCTGGACCGGTATATCCGCACCGGCGTCTGCGAGGATGCGGCGATCCGCGCCGAGATCGACCGGCGGCATCGCCTGAATAAATTCAAGCTGGAGATGTTCCCCGCCTATCCGTACCCGGACGGCGTGGTACACAATTTCTGATGGCGGCGGAGCAGAGCGTCGCGGCGGCACTCGGCATCGAGCCGGGGCTGTGCGCGATCATCGGCAGCGGCGGCAAGACGTCGCTGCTGCTGCGTCTTGCCGAGGAGCTGCCCGGGCGGGTGATTGTCTGCACCTCGACCCGGATCCTGCCGCCGCCGCTGCCGCTCTACACCGGCGCAGATGAAGCGGCTCTGGCGGCGCTACTGCAGGCCCACGGCGTTGTCTGCGCCGGGACGGTGGCGGAGCAGGGCAAGCTGGCTGCGCCCGCGCTGCCCTTTGCCGCGCTGTGCCGGTTGGCGGACTATGTGCTGGTGGAGGCGGACGGCTCCAAGCATCTGCCACTCAAGGCGCATTTGGCCCACGAGCCGGTGATCCCGGCGGAAACGGGGCAACGCATTTTAGTTGTCGGGGTGATGGGGTTTGACCGGCCCATCGGCGAGACCGCCCACCGGGCGGCGCAGTTTTGCGCCCTGACGGGGCGGCAGCCGGAGAACCTGGCTCGGCCCTGCGATATTGCGGCGGTGCTTCGGCAGGAGGACCTGGCGCGGACTGTCGTTGTCAACCAGGTCGAGACGCCAGAGCAGCTTGCCCAGGCAAAGGCACTGGCGTCTTGCCTGCCGGGGCGGGCCGTCTATGCCGCCGCGGTGCAGCGCGGTGCGTGCCAGCGGCTGAACTCGCCGCAGGGCGGCATGATGTGACAGAAGAAAGGGGGCGATGCCTTGGCCAGAGGAAGCTGGAGGCAGAATGCCATCTATATCTCCGCCCGGCTGCAGGCGTGCCTGCAGCCCATTGCCTACTGCGCCCTGACGGCGGTCGTCGCCCCGATGGGCTATGGGAAGACGACGGCCATTGCTTGGTATTTGCAGGAGCAGGCCAAAAAGGCGGGGGCGATCGTCCTCCGCGTCAATATTTATTCGGAGAATTTGGCGATATTCTGGAGCAGCGTGCGCCGGGCATTTGCCCACGCAGGCTTTTCTTTTCTGGAAGACTACGCTTGCCCGGAGGATGCGGCGGGGGCTGGGCTCCTGGCGGAGACCCTCTGCTATGAGCTGGGCGGCGACAGGCCGTGCTATCTTTTTATTGACGATCTGCATTTGCTGCGGGACGCGCGCGTGGCAGAATTTGCCTGCCAGCTGGCCAGCCGCCTGCCGGAAAATGTCCATCTGATCCTGGCCAGCCGGAATGATTTCCTGCCTGGGGCGGCAATCTTGCGCCTGGGCAGCCGGGTCTGTCGCATTGGCGTGGCGCAGCTGCGGTTGACGGAGACGGAGTTGGCGGCCTATGCCCGCCGATGCGGCGCCGTCCTGACAAACGAGGAGATGGCGCGGCTGCTCCATGTCAGCGAGGGCTGGTTTTCCGCCGTCTACCTGCATCTGCGGGCGCTGGCGGAGCACGGCGCGCTGCCTGTGGGGCAGGGGGATATGACGGCCCTGTTTTTTGACGCGATGATCGACCCGCTACCGCCGCAGCAGCAGGAGTTTTTAGCCGTCATGGCCCAGGCGGATGAATTTACCATGCCGATGGCCCAGGCCATCACCGGGGCAGTGGAGACGCAGGCCCTGCTGGCGGCGCTGACGGCGGAAAACGCCTTCGTGACCCAGCTGCCCGATGGCGAGACCTACCGGTTCCACCATATGCTGCGCGATTGCGCCAGCCAGGCGTTTTCCCGCCTGCCGCAGGCCCGACAGCGGACCTATCTGGACCGCTACGGCGTGTGGTACGAAGCGCGGGGCCAGTATCTGCACGCCCTGGCGGCATACCGCCGCAGCGGAAATTTTGATCGGATGCTCTGCGTCGTGGAAGCGGACGCGGGGATTTTGCTGGCGTCTGTCCGGCCGGAGGAGGTTTTGACCTGCCTGGATGCCTGCCCGCCTGCAGCGCTGCACGCGCATCCCATGGCCATCCTGGTTTTGATGCGCTGCATGTTCAACTGGCGGCGCATCCCGGAGATGCTGGCGCTGCAGGGGCAGTTTGAAGCGGCCCTGGCGGCGCAGCCGTCGATGCCGCCTGCGGAGCGGGATCATCTGCTAGGGGAGTGCGACCTCATCCGGAGCTTCCTCTGCTACAACGATATTTCCGCCATGAGCCGCCTGCATGCCAGCGCCAGCGCCCGGATGACGCGCCCGGCCATCAGCATCCGCAACAGTGGAGGCTGGTCGTTCGGCTCTCCGTCGGTGCTGATGATGTTCCATCGGACCCCCGGCGGCCTGGCACGGGAGCAGGCGGAGATGGATGCGTGTATGCCGCATTATTATAAGATCACAGATGGCCATGGCCGCGGCGCGGAGCAGGTGATGCGGGCCGAGGCGGCATTTTTGCAGGGGCGGTTCTGCGATGCACAGATCGCGCTGGAGCAGGCCTATGCCCAGGTCGGCGGCAATGAGAATATGGCGCTGTGCTGCGATTTTTTGGCCTGGCGGCTCTCTCTGTGCGCCAAGGCTGCGGCGCGCCGAGATTTTGCTAGCCAGAATGCGCTGCTGCGGCGGCAGCACAATGCGGCGTGGGTAAACCTCTTTTCTGCGACCTGCGCGTATTATTATGCGCTGCTGGGTCTGCCGGAAAAGATCCCGGCCCTCTTCCAGCTACACCAGCTGGAGACGGTCCATTTCCTGGCCCCGGGCAAGCCGATGATGGGGCTGATTGAGAACCAGGTCTATCTCGCCCAGGGGGCGTATGCCAAGGTCCTGGGCGGGCGGGATGCGCTGCTGGGCCAGTGCCAGGGGCTGCACTATTGCCTTGTGGCGCTGCATGTACAGATCCAGGCCGCCGCAGCGCTGACGCAGCTGGGAAAGCTGGACGATGCCCGGGTGGCGCTGACCAGCGCGTTAGATCTGGCGCTGCCGGACGGACTGCTGCTGCCCTTTGCCGAAAACTACGGCTATCTTGCGCCGCTGCTGGCGGCCCCTTGGCCGGCCCCTTACCGGAACTTCCTGCAGCGCGTTGCGCAGCTGGGCGCGGTCCACGCGGCCCGGTGCGCCGCACTGCGGTCTGCGGACGAACGCCCGGCTGCCCTGGCGGCGCTGACGGAGCGGGAGGCTGCCATCGCCGCGCTGATCGCCGCCCGCTGCACGAACCGGGAGATCGCTGTCCAGTTGTGCCTTTCCGAGGGCAGCGTCAAGCAGTATGTGAACCAGATCTACGCGAAGCTGCAGATCGGCGGCGACACCCGGACCAAACGCCAGCGCCTGGCCGCGCTGCAAAAAAACTAACCATTGGTTAATACCCTGCAAGCTTCTGCTCTGGTATGATAGAATCATACCAGAGCATCGTTTCTGCTTGGAGCAATGCGCGTAAGGGAGGAACCTATGAAAAACTGGAAAAGAAATGCATTTTGCCTGCTTTTGACCGCGATGGTGTGCTTGCTGGCAGCCTGCGGCAAGGAAGAGGCTACGCCCGACGATGCGGTCGCCGGGGACGATTGGCGCACGACCGGCATCGTCGACGATTACGGGACGATCACCCGCGACGGGACGGATACCGATGTCTGCATCGTCGTCCGGGAGGACGACACGACCTTCTACTACGACGAAGAGGAGCAGATCTACTACGGCAGTGTAGAATACCCGATGAACGTGCCGGATGCTGCGGTGGCCTACAGCAACATCTCCTTTGCCGACCGCAATGACGACGGCGACAGCGACGTGGCCCTGGAATTCGACCATGACGACGGCACCCAGACGCTGCTCGTCTGGTACTGGGACCAGGAGGATAACAGCTACGTCTTCATCCCGGAGGAATCCTCCGTAGGCGGCCTCCTGGGCGATTACACTGGTCTCTGGGGGCAGGATGGCGGGAACCGCTGGCTGAATCTCTATACCGATGAGACCTGGGCGTTTGTCAACTCGGCGGAAGAGGTCCTGGAATCCGGGGTGTTCTATGCCGATGAAGAAGGCATCGAGTTGGTCTATGACGGCACCGGCGAGAGCCTCTACCTGACCCTGACCGACGACGGCGCGCTCTACGACAGCGAGCTGGACGAATACTGGTACCGGACCGACGAGATCACCGCGCCGGAGCCCTATTTCTCCGCCAACGCCATCGCCGTCAACGCCACGATGGACGACGGGACCTTCCTGCTGGAGGACGGTGTCTCCAGCTATGCCGGGCTGGGCGAGAATTACGGGACGGGCGACGTCTACTGGGAGCTCATCACCCGCGGCGATGAGACGAGCGACGGCATCCGGACCGTGACGTTTGACGCCTGCTGCTACATCCCCCTGGACTCTGTCGGGACCTTCAGCAAGGAGTTTATCACCGTGACGAGCAGCGAGCTGTTCGACTACTACACCGGCACCTGGCTCACGGCGGCGACGGCGTACCAGGATACGACGGCGGACGAGAATTCCTATCTGCACACCATCGAGTACAATGGCACAAGCTACGAGATCGAATTCTCCTACTCCACCAGCTGGGCCGGGCGGACCGCGGACTGGCAGGACGTGCTGACGAAGCATTATGTCATCACGATGCCCGAGGACTATGACGGGCTGCTCTTTGCCGCCTTTGCCGAGCCGGATAATTACCGTGACAGCGCCAAGCGGATGCAGCTGGACAGCATCTGCCCCGGCAATCCGCTGCTGGACTGCGAGACGCTGGACCCGGAGCGGGCCCTGTTTTTCTGGCTGTAAGCGCGGGAGCGCCCCGGCGCTCTGGCCTTGACATTGCCGCATAAATCGCGGATAATAAGCGCAGGCTTTGGCGCAGCCGGGCGGTGCGGACTTGAAAACTGCATCATGCCGCATCCAACGCAGCTTGCCTTGGATGCGGCGTGTTTTTTCGCCGCCGGGGAGCCTGGTGCGCGCCGAAAAATAGAAGGAGGCGAAATGCCGATGGCGACAACAGAAGCGTACCTGACGTTTCTCCTGCAGCAGCTGGAGGGAATCTCCGGGATCAGCAGCAAGAAGATGTTTGGGGAGTATCTGATCTATTGCAATGGAAAGCCGGTTTTGACCGTGTGCGATAATACGGTGTTTGTCAAGAAGCTGCCGGAGATCGCGGCGCTGCTACAGGGTGCGCCGGAGGATGCGCCGTACCCCGGCGCAAAGCCCCAGTTTATTCTGGACATTGAGGACCAGGCGCTGATGCGGCGTGTAGTCAGCATCCTGGAAGAGATCGTGCCGCTGCCGAAAAAGAGAAGCAAGAAAAAGGCGGACGGCTGCGGGTAATTTGCCGGTATCGCGTAGGCCGGGCCGCCCTTTGCGGCGCGCCTCAGCCTGTCGAGGAACCCAGTCTGCAATCAGGAGCAGACCGGGTTTTGAACATATATGAGTGAAAAAACAGCAAAGAGAAACGAAGATAACAGATACCTCTGGACTGTTCCCCGTTTAACAGGCAAATAAAAAAGCAGTGCCGGGAATGAACTGCCCCATTTATACGGACAGCACAAAAAAGCCCCAATGTAGGAAAAAAATAATTTTAGCGGAGTGGCGCAGCGTTAGCGGCGCCACTCCAGTTCTATTCTGGATACGCTCGTGGTTATAAAAGTAAATATATCTGTCAATCAAAT
>CAUBIP010000085.1 GCA_958436045.1 uncultured Oscillospiraceae bacterium
TGTGGATGGCCAGGAAATCGTCCTCCGATTGCAGGCAGGCAATGGCTGCGGCGACTTTCCCGGCGTAGTTCGTGTCGATCTCACCGGTGGCGCCGGGGACATGGACCGGCTTGAGGCCGCACAGCGACGCGATGCCGTGGACCAGCGGGACAGCGCTGATGACAGAGCCGGTGTGCCCGTTGCAGGCGGCAAAGTCTGGCAGCTGTACAGCGGTGCCCTCGGCCCAGAACCAGATGCCATTGGCCGGGAGCTTGCCGTCTGCACGACGCTGCTCGTTGATGGGGTGGTGATCCAGCTTTTGGGTGGCCAGCTGCATCAGCGCTCGCAGAGCGTCGGCATTTTTGCTGCCGTGCATGACCAGAGGGCTGATGGGTTCACCCAGGTGGTCATGGGGCGGCGCAGCCAGCATGCCCGCTGTGGAGCCGCCGTGCTGCACGGCGATGTGCCGGAAGGAATCCGTCGGCTCGATGCGCAGACCGATGGCGTTGCAGCCCGCTTTAAATTCTGGGTCTGCCAGCAGCCAGGTGATGAGGGCGATGGAGCTCTCACCGTCGATGTTCCCGGCGTTGTGGGAGAGGATCTTGCGTTCGCCCCAGGGCATCTCCCCGTCGGACAGGGCGACCATATTGCAGCGGTAGCTGATCTCGCCTGGCGCGACGGTGAAGCCGCAGCCTGCGGCCTCCAGCGGGCTGCGGCCGGTGAAGTACCGGTTGGGGTCGCAGCCGAAGATGGAGAGGATCGCCGTGTCGCTCCCCGGCGGCAGCTGGGCGGGAACATTGCTGACGCTGCCCAGCAGAGATTTTTCACAAAGGCTGTCTAAAAACGGCTTGTCTGCCGCCTGCAGGGGCGTTTTTCCGCCCAACTCGGGGACGGGGTTATCAGCCATGCCGTCGCCGATCAAAAGGATATATTTCAACCTTGCGCCTCCTGTTTAATGCCAAGTCTTCTCCGAGACCTTTTGCAGGACATAGGAGAGGATCGCGTCTTTGTCGATGACATCCTGGTGCAGAGCGGCTTTGTCCCGCAGGCTGGCAAGATTTGCCGGGATGGGGACGCCGGTCATGGCATGCAGGCGGTCCATGATATCAAATTCATCGCCTTGGGTATCGCCGCCGATGGCGCCGAGGACGGCCACCGGGAATTTATACGGCGAAGCCGTCGAGAGGATGACGACCGGGTTTTTCGGCTGCACGGCCTTTTTATACTGCTGGGCCACGTTCCAGGCGACGGCGGTATGCGTATCGCACAGGTAGTGGTGCTGCTGCCAGACATCCCGGATGGCCTGGGCGGTCCCGGTATCGTCGCAGCAGCCGGCCCAGAATTCACTTTGTAGCTGGCGCAGCATTGCGTCGCTGATCTGATAGTGCCCGTCCTCTTTGAGCTGCTTCATATAAGAAGCGACAAGGCTTGCGTCGCAGCCGGAAAGCAGGAACAAAAGCCGCTCCAGATTGCTGGAGACAAGGATATCCATGGACGGGGAGACCGTTTTGTGGAACGGACGGCGGCGGTCATAGCAGCCGGTGTGGATGAAGTCGGTCAAAACGTCGTTGGCGTTGGACGCGCAGACGAGTGTGCCGACCGGCAGGCCCATGTACTTGGCAAAGTAGCCTGCCAGAATATCGCCAAAGTTGCCCGTCGGGACGACAAAATCCACTTTGTCGCCAGCCTGGATCCGGCCGGCCTTGACAAGATCGGCATATGCCTTAAAATAGTAGACGACCTGCGGCGCCAGGCGGCCGATGTTGATGGAATTGGCCGAGGAGAGGCGCACGCCCTTTCCGGCCAGCAGGGCCGGGTCCTCGCAGGCGGCAAAGGCGTTCTTGACGCCAGTCTGGGCGTCGTCAAAATTGCCGCGGACGGCGCAGACACAGACGTTCTTGCCCGCCTGCGTGACCATCTGGGCGCGCTGGACCTTGGAGACGCCGCCTTCCGGGTAGAAGACAATGATCCGTGTGCCGTCCACATCGTGGAAGCCTTCCAGCGCGGCCTTGCCGGTGTCGCCGGAGGTGGCGGTCAGGATGACGACCTCATCGGAGATGCCCTCCTGGCGGCGGGCTGCCGTGATGAGCTGGGGCAGCATGGACAGGGCGACATCTTTAAATGCGGAGGTCGGCCCGCGGAAGAGCTCAAGAATATAATCCCCGCCCACCGGGACGACTGGGGTCAGGTCCTCCGTCTCAAATTTGCCGGTGTACGCCTTTTGCACGAGCTGGGGCATGTCTTCATACTCCGGCAGCAGGAAGCCGAGGATCTTGCTGGCCATACCCTGGGTGTCGCAGGCAAGGATGCTCTGCCAGTCGAAGGGGAGATCCTTGAGGTTTTTCAGAATATATAAGCCGCCGTCCGGGGCGATCCCCTTGAGGACTGCCGCGGTCGCCGTGGCGGTCAAGGCGTCGTTACGGGTGCTCTGATAGTTCATAGAAATTTCTCCAATCTTTTTCTTGCATTTTCGATAAGACTATGATATATTGTTTTCGAGAAAAATGCAAGTGTTTTTCGTGGAAATACAAATTTTATTTTTCCACTGATTTTTTTCCAAAAATATTGCTAGAGCAGAGGAGATAGACTATGATGGTGATCGGGCTTTTGGGGTTTGGAACAGTTGGCGGCGGCGTCTATAAATTGGCCGACGCCCGGACGGATATGACAGTGAAATATGTATTGGATCTGCGCCAGATCCCGGAGCTTGGTGACAAGCTGGTGCATGACTTCGCGGCCATTGTTAATGACCCAGAGGTGGACACCGTCGTCGAGGTGCTGGGCGGCCTGCATCCCTCTTATGAATTTGTGACCGCTGCGCTGCGGGCTGGGAAGAACGTTGTCACGGCGAACAAATACCTGGTCTGCCACTATTTTACGGAGCTGACGGCGCTGGCCAAGGAGTGCGGCGTGGCCCTGCGCTGCACGGCGGCGGCAGGCGGCGGCATCCCCTGGCTGTATAATCTGGAGCGGGCCAAGCGGCTGGATACCATCACCAGCGTCTCCGGCATCATGAACGGGACGACCAACTATATTATGGATACCATGCTGCACAACCCTGTCTCGTTTGAGAGCGTTCTGAAAGAGGCCCAGGCGCTGGGCTATGCCGAGGCGGACCCGTCGGCGGATATCGACGGCTGGGATATCCAGCGAAAGCTCATCATCTCCGCCAACATCGCCTTTGATAGCCTGCTTTCGGAAGCGGATGTGCCGACGTTCGGCATCCGCAATGTGTGCGACGCGGATATCGCGGCGTTCTCTTCGAAAAATCTGGTCTGCAAGCTGATTGCGACGGGGACGAAAACGGCAGCGGGTGTGGCGGCTTATGTAGAGCCGACCCTGGTCGCCGCGACGGAGCCGGAGTCGGCAGTGCCGTCCAACTTTAATTTGATCACCTTTGAAGGCGAGAACGTCGGCCGCCTGAGCTTCTTTGGCCAGGGCGCGGGCCGGTTCCCGACGGCATATAATGTCGTGCAGGACTGTATCGACATCGCAGGCGGCGTCAAAGCCTTCTACAGCACGCAGATGCGCCCGGTGCAGGTCGATAACGCGGGCGTGACCCACTGCTATTATGTCCGGTTTGCCGGAGAAGACGCCTGGCTCGAGACGAACAAAGCGGCCGACCTGGGGGAGGGCATCCTGACAAAGCCCGTCTCCGTGGCACAGATGCATGCCTGGGCGGCAGAGGCATTAAAGAAGGATGTGCGCTGCTTCTTTGCAGGAATGAAATAAGGAGAATGGAATCTTATGCTGAAAGTATTGAAATTTGGCGGCTCGTCCATGGCGGATGCGCAGCAGTATGAAAAAATCAAGTCCATCGTGGAGGCGGATCTCTCCCGCCGGGTCGTCGTCGTCTCGGCGGCGGGGAAGCGCTTTTCCGATGACCATAAGCTGACGGATCTGCTCTATCTGTGCTACGCGCATCTGCAGTACGGCGTCAGCTGCGACAGCGTCTGGGAGATGATCACCGAGCGGTATCTGGAGATCCGCGACGCGCTGCAGCTGCAGACGGATCTGGAGAGCGAATTTGCCCAGCTGCGGGAGAAGATGGATAAAAAAGCCGTCACACAGGACGAACTGGTCTCCCGGGGTGAGTATTTCTCCGCCCGGCTGATGGCGGATTACCTCGGCTTTGAATTTTTGGACTCGGTCTCTTGGCTGAAGTTTAAATTTGACGGGACGGTCGATCAGGAGAAGTCCTATGCCCTGCTCAGGGAGCTGGTAGGCCGGAAAAAGGTCGTCATTCCCGGCTTCTACGGCGCGATGCCCGACGGCCATATCAAGACCTTTACCCGCGGCGGCAGCGATATCACCGGTGCGCTGGCAGCGGCGGCGCTGGATGCCGATGTCTATGAAAACTGGACCGATGTCTCCGGTATGCTGATGGCGGACCCGCGCATTGTCGAAAATCCGGAGCCCATTCCTCATGTGACCTACAGCGAGCTGCGGGAGCTGAGCTACATCGGCGCCCAGGTCCTGCATGAGGGGACGATCTTCCCCGTGCGGGAGAAGGGAATTCCGTTGAATATCCGCAATACCAACGATCCGTCCCACCCCGGCACGATGATCCAGGCAAAGTTTGACGACGCCGCTGATGAGGCGCATTTTATCACCGGCATCGCCGGCAAGAAAAATTTTTCGATCATCACCATCGCGAAAAACGGCATGTCCTCGGAGTTGGGCATCTGGCGGCGTATTTTGGAGGTCTTTGAGGCGTATAATGTCAATATTGCCTACGCGCCCTCCGGCATCGACTGCTTGTCTCTGGTCTTCCCGGCCTCGCAGGTCAACGATAATCTCTACGCGCTCATGGGTGAGCTGCAGAAGAAGTTTAACCCGGACAGCATTACCTTGACGGAGAATATCTCCATCGTTGCGGCCGTCGGCCGGAAGATGGCGTACCGGCTGGGCGTCTCCGGCCAGATCTTTGCGACGCTGGGCCAGAACGGCATCAATGTCCGCATGATCACCCAGGGGCCACAGGAGCTGAATATCATCTTCGGTGTGGACAATAAGGACTTTGATAACGCCATCCGCGTGCTGTACAATAGCTTTGTGAAATCTAACTAAGGAGGAATTCCGAATGAAGAAATATAATGTAGCAGTCCTGGGCGCGACGGGCGCCGTCGGCCAGGAAATGATGAAGATCCTGGAAGAGCGCAGCTTCCCCATCGCGGAGCTGCGCCCGCTGGCCAGCGCCAGAAGCGCCGGGAAGACCGTGACGTTCCGCGGCCAGGCGGTCAAGGTCCAGGAAGCGTGCGACAGCGCGTTTGAAGGTATCGACATTGTCCTGGGCGCCGCAGAGAACGACATCGCGGAGAAGCTGGCCCCGGCCATCGTCAAGGCGGGCTGTGTGTTTGTTGATAACTCCTCGGCGTTCCGGATGAACCCGGATGTGCCGCTGGTCATCCCGGAAATCAATCCGGAGGACGTGAAGAAGCACCATGGCATTATCTCCAACCCCAACTGCTCCACCATTATCACCCTGGTGGCAGTCAACGCCCTCAACAAAATTTCGCCCATCCGCACGATGACGGCTTCGACGTACCAGGCTGTCTCCGGCGCGGGCGCAGGCGGCCCCATCGAGCTTATGAACGAGATTGAAGCTGTCCGGGAGGGCAAGACATATGAGCCCAAGGTGTTCCAGCATCAGATCGCCTATAACCTGATCCCCCAGATCGGCGGCGAGGCGTTTGAAGGCTACACCAGCGAAGAGATGAAGATGCAGAATGAAGGCCGCAAGATCATGCACCTGCCGGAGCTGAAGGTTTCCTGCACCTGCGTGCGGGTGCCGGTCGTCCGCAGCCATTCTATCTCTGTGACGCTGCACTTTGACCGTCCCGTCTCTGTAGCGGAAGCGCGGGAGATCATCGCCGCCGCCCCTGGCTGCAAGCTGGTGGACGATCTTGCAAGCAAGGTCTATCCCATGCCGCTGGATACCTCGGACCAGGATATCGTCTTCGTCGGCCGGATTCGCCCGGATCTGACGGATGAGAACGGCCTGAACCTCTGGTGCTGCGGCGACCAGGTCCGCAAGGGCGCAGCGACGAACGCTGTCCAGATCGCCGAGCTGGTCATCAAAGAATAAGCGATTTCCCCTATCATGCAATAGCCCTGCCGGGATTCAGGATCCCGGCGGGGCGCTTTTGCTTTACACAAAACGCCCCGGCGCAGTTTTGAACTGTGCCAGGGCGCGTTTCGCGGTTTATTTGTGCTTATAATACAGCAGGCAGTGGCAGTAGCCCTCGTACTTGGGGTCTGCGATTTGGTCGCGGAACTCTTTGCACATGCATTTGGTGTCCGGTGTGCGCTCCAGGCGGCAGGGACAGTAGCCGCCGGTGCGCTTGAGTCCTTCCTGCACTTTGGCGACCAGCTCCTTGTTTT
>CAUBIP010000086.1 GCA_958436045.1 uncultured Oscillospiraceae bacterium
CAGATCTCAAGCAGCAGCGCGATGGCAAACTGCGCGACCGCCGCCGTCCCATAGCCGGAGACAAATTTTGAAAGCGCCGCCACAGAGACGACCGTCAGCGCATACTGGACCGACGCTGGAATGCCGATTCTCACAATATCGGCAAGGTACCGCCGCGCCTGGCGCAGATATCGTGGACTGAGCCGCAGGACCGTGCGCCGCTTACCAAAAATCAGCCAGACGAGGAAGAACAACGCTGCCAGCGTGTTGGACGCTGCCGTAGCAAGCCCAGCCCCTGCCGCGCCGAGCCCGGCAAAGCGGGGCAGGATCAGCAGCGGGTCCAGCACCACATTGACGCAGCCACCCAAGCAGACGCCGAACGCCGCGACCAAAGACCGCCCCTCCGCCCGGACCAGATTGGCGAGCAGAATATTCAGGACCGTCCCCACGCCGCCCGCCGCGATGACCCACTTGGCATAAGCCAGCGCCGGGGCGCAGGTTGCCGCCGTCGCGCCGCACAATTGCAAAATTGGCGACGCGGCACACCAAAAGAAGCCGGAGAACAGCACGGCGCTGCCCAGACCAAACCAGAAGGCGATCGCCGAGACGGCGCTGGCCGCCTCCGGCGCACGCTTGCCCAGCTGCCGGGCCACCTGGCTGGCGCCGCCGATGGCAAAGAGATTGGAAATTGCCGTCAGCATCAAAAATGCCGGCATGGAGACCGTCACCGCCGCTGTCTGGTCCGGCGCGTTGAGCAGGCCAACAAAATAGGTATCGGCCAGATTATAGATCAGCACGACCATCTGGCTGAAAATCGCCGGGACGATCTGCCTCAGCACCGCCTGCCGGATCGGCAGGCCGTCAAATCGGTCGCGCCGGGCCTGCGCCTCATCCATGTGGGCTCCCTCCTCTTTTTGCACGCCGCCCAGCGGCGTTACGCATTGCGATAATCCAGATACTCCAAAAACCGCTTGACCGCCATCGAGGCGGTTTTTTTATCCCGCAGCGCCAGGACGATCTGCCGGTATGCCGGAACATCCAGCTCCTTGGCGACGATCTGGTACGGCGTATGCTTAAGGATCAGCTCCGGCAGCATGCTGATGCCAAGTCCCCCCTCCACCAGCGCCATGACGGCGTAATCGTCCCAGGTCGTGAAATGGACCCGGGGCGTCAGCCCATTGCGCTCAAAGACCTCGGAGATCTCCGCCTTTGCGCCCTTTTCCAGCAGCATAAACGGCTCCTGGCACAGCGCGGCGATGGGGACCTTCTCCAGCTTGGCCAGCGGGTGATCCACCGGCAGCGTCGCCAGCAGCCGGTCCTGCTCCAGGGGGATAATCTCAAAGGTCGGGCAGGTCGGCAGGCGCACAAAGCCGCAATCGACCCGGCCCTCCTTGATCCACTCCTCGATCTCCGTATAATCGCCCAGCAGCAGCTCATAGTCGATGCCGGGATAGTCCTTCTGAAAGGCCCGGATGATATTCGGCAGCCAGTGGGTGGCGATGCTGGAGATCGTCCCGATGCGGATGATGCCGGATTGAACACCGTGAAGGCTGTCCACCTGGGTCTGCAGCTCCTCGTAGCTCTGGCACAGGTTCTTGACCAAGGGCAGCAGCTGGGAGCCGTCACTGGTCAGCTTGACGCCGGACCGGTTGCGCTCCAACAGGGTCAGGTTCCACTCCCGTTCCAGGTCGCTGATCATCCGGCTGACGCCAGACTGGGAGTAATTCAGCCGCTCCGCCGCCCGCGTAAAGCTGCCGTACTCCACGGTTTTGAGAAATGCCAGATATTTTAACGGCTGCATCGTGCCACCCCCCGCTTCCCCATCGTTTTCATTACGTTTTGTGCTGTTCATTATGATAAATATTCGTTTTTCAAATGCTTCACTCTATGATACAATACTTTCCAATAGAACGCAAGGGGCTGGGCCGCGCTTTTTCGCCGGGGCTCGCTGCCATGCGTGGGCCGCGCAATTGGCTCCTGCGCGGCGAATTTGGAAGGGCAAACGCCGTGTATCCGGCGCAGCCCTCGGATAGGAGAAAGAAATTATGTCAAGCACAACCATCTGTATTATGATTACGATCTTCGTCTACTTGGTCGGGATGCTGCTCATCGGCTTCCACTATGCCAAGAAGAACGAATCCTCCTCCGATTTCTATCTCGGCGGCCGGAAGCTGGGCCCGCTGGTGACGGCCATGAGCGCCGAGGCCTCGGATATGTCCAGCTATCTGCTGATGGGCCTGCCTGGCCTGGCCTATCTCTCCGGCCTGGCCGACGTCGGCTGGACGGCCATCGGCCTTGCCGTCGGTACGTATCTCAACTGGCTCTTCACGGCAAAGCGGCTGCGCCGCTATACCCACATCACCGGCTCCTTCACCCTGCCCCAGTTCTTCTCCCGCCGCTACCGGGATGAAAAGAGCATCCTCTCGGCCATCGCCGCGATTATCATTATCATCTTCTTCATTCCTTACACGGCCTCCGGCTTTGCCGCCTGCGGCAAGCTGTTCCACGCCCTATTCGGCGCAAATTATATGACGACGATGATCATCTCCGCGATCGTTATCGTCGCCTACACCGCAGCAGGCGGCTTCCTAGCCGCTTCGATGACGGACTTCATCCAGAGCATCATCATGACGGTCGCGCTGCTGTTCGTGCTGATTTTTGCGACGGTCTCCGCCGGTGGCGTGGACGCCGTCATGGAAAACGCCAAGGCGCTGCCCGGCTACCTCAGCCTGACCTCCACCTATGTGGCAGACTCCGGCAGCAGCCAGTCCTATAACCTGCTGCATATTATTACGACCGTCTCCTGGGGCCTGGGCTACTTTGGCATGCCCCACATCCTGCTGCGGTTTATGGCCATCAATGACGAGAAGAATTTGAAGCTCTCCCGCCGCGTCGCCTCCATCTGGGTCACCATCGCCATGGGCATCGCCGTCTGCATCGGCATCGTCGGCAAGGAGCTCAGCAACACCGGTGCGATCGCACAGCTCTCCGGCAACAACACGGAGACCATCATCGTCAAAGTCGCCGATCTTCTCTCCAAGCACGGCATCCTGCCCGCGCTGATGGCCGGTCTCGTTCTCTCCGGCATTCTGGCCAGCACCATGTCCACGGCGGACTCCCAGCTGCTTGCCGCGTCCTCCAGCGTATCAGAAAACCTGCTGCGGGAGACGCTGCATCTGAACATCTCAGAGAAAAAGAGCATGCTGGCCGCCCGGATCACCGTGGTCATCATCGCCATTCTGGGCGTCATTATCGCCCGGAATCCGGACAGCTCCGTGTTCGGCATCGTCTCCTTTGCTTGGGCCGGCTTCGGCGCTGGCTTTGGTCCGCTGGTCATCTGCTCCCTGTTCTGGAAGCGCACGACGCTCCCCGGCGCGATCGCTGGCATGGTCGCAGGCGGCGCAATGGTCTTTATCTGGAAATACCTGGTCAAGCCCCTGGACGGTGTGTTCGGTGTCTACGAGCTTCTGCCCGCGTTCCTGGTCGGCTTGCTGGTCATCGTCATCGTCAGCCTCTGCACCAAGGCCCCGGCGCGGGACGTGATGGACGAGTTCGAAAGAGCCCGTTCCAACGAGATCCTCTAAGCACCGCACCAGCCTATCCCACCCATATCACACCCCCCTTCCCCGCTGCGCCACCCGGCGCAGTGGGGATTTTCCTGCACTTTGGATTGACGATCCGCCCCATTTTTCTTACACTTCTACCAAGCTGGCACACCGGCCTCGGAGGCGCCAATGTCATTTCAAAACCGCCGCATTCCGATTCTAGACCCGGAGCAGCTTCTTTCTTACAACGAAGCTTTCGATTTCTTGTATCAAAGGAGGGATCCTACAATTGAATCATCGGAATCGCCCTTTGCACCTGCTGTGGATTTTGACCCGGCGGGAGCGCATCGCGTGGGGCGCGTCACTTTTCCTGATGACCGGCGCAAATCTTGCAGCAGGCCGCCCAGATCTACTCACGCTGGCAGCCGCCTGGGTCGGTATCACCGCCCTGCACTTTGCCGCGAAGGTGCAGGGTTGGCGCAGCTGCTGACGATCGTGTTCAGCCCTCTTTATGGCGGAATCTCTCAGCGGTTTCACGATTGGGGCGAGATGATCCTCTATCTTGGTATATCGCTGCCCATGGCGGTGTGGTCCGCCGTGACCTGGCCGGCACGCTGAAGCAGACATAGCCGCCATCCGGCATCTGCGTAGCTTGCAGATGCTGGGGTATCTGGCGCCAGCCTGCCAGTAACAGGCGCATTCTATTTCGTCCTGCGAGCGCTGGATACACCAAATCACCTGTTCCGCACCGTCTCCGTCACCACTAGCTTTCTGGCCGCGGCATTCACGATGCTGTGCTCTTCCTGCTACGCCCTGGGGTACGCCGCCAATGATCTTGTGCGCATCGTCCTATAGAGCCTGGCAGCCCTGCAGGACCCGCGCTATCTCCCCATGGTCCTGTATTTTGCGTTCTTCTTTCTGAACGATCTCTACGGTTTTTTCTGCTGAAAAAAGCACGAGCGCCTGCAGCCAGCTGCATGATAGGAACAACGCACCCGCCCAACCGATAAGCAACAAAAAAATCGTGCTGGTTTGATCCCCGGCACGATTTTTTGCGTTTCCTCCCTCCGGACGCTGGGAGCACACCCTCAATCACCAGAAAAAACCGGGCTGACACGTCAGCCCGGTTCGTTTCTGCCTCAGCACCTGCGGATGCAGGCTTTGAAGCGGCCCGGCGAGAACGCCGGGCGCTTTTCCGTTTTTGATTGACTTATTGGTAGATCAGCTTGTCGCAAAGGTTCTTGATAACCTGGGCAACCTCCGCTCTCGTTGCCAGCTCCAGCGGGTTGATCGTGCTGTCGGACTTGCCGCACATCAGGCCGCAGCCCACTGCCCAGCAGACATCCTCATAAGCCCAATCGCTGATGGTGTTTACATCGGCATAGCGGGCCATCCAGTTGGCATTGCTGACTGAGACGTTCATGCCGGTGTAGCGGCAGAAGCGGCGCATCATCGCAGCCATCTGTTCACGGGTGATATTCTCATCCGGCTTGAACACGCCCTCCGGATAACCGGCGACGATATCATTTTCCGCTGCCCACTTGACATACGGTGCATAGTACTGGTTCTCTGCCACATCCGTAAATTCGCTCTTGCCCGTGTACTTGCCGGCATCGATCCCGGCCACGCGGCCCAGAACCGTGACGAACATGGCACGCGTCATCTGAATCTCCGGCCCAAACAGCGTATCGGAGACACCGACGAAGTAGCTGCGATCCGTCACGAAGTTGATAGCTTCGAAGTACCAAGCATCCGTTCTGACGTCGGTAAACTGAGACGGGGAATGCATCGTGTAGGTCACCGTGACGATAACATCGTCATCAGGCATCACGAAGGTGTACGCCTGCTCATAGTCCGCCTCGTTGGAGATCCGGGTGACACTGACCGACTGCCCGGCCTTCGTCACAACAGCGACGTGCTCCACACGCCAGCCGTCGTCCGGGTCGACCTTCACCAGGACATTATCGCCATAGTCCGCCGTATCACCGTTGGCGATGGTGACGGTGCCGTGGTCCGCGCCGGTGAAGGAGATGCCGTGGGTCTGGAAGCCGTGGGAATTGATCACGTAGATCGCCGTGACCGTCAGGTCCTGGGTGACGCAATCAAATGCGGTGTCCCAACGCAGGAACGTGTAGCCTTCGCGGGCCGGGGTCGCCGGAGCGGTGGCAGCGCCTTCGTAGGGGACTTCCTCGACCTTCAGCGTCTTGCCGTCGTAATCGCGGAAGGTCACGGTGAAGAGGTGTCTTGCAAATTCTGCCGTGACC
This sequence comes from uncultured Oscillospiraceae bacterium, assembly GCA_958436045.1. Classification (GTDB taxonomy): domain Bacteria; phylum Bacillota; class Clostridia; order Oscillospirales; family Oscillospiraceae; genus SVMC01. The sequence goes on from CAUBIP010000086.1 coordinate 5,789, forward strand.
GTGACATTTTCGGCCGGCATGGTGAAGAAGTAGAAGTTGCCGGAGACGCGGTCCACATTGTAGACCTTGCCGCTCTCGCCGCGGACGACGACATTCACGAGATCATACCCGTAGGCTGCCGTGACTTCCGCGGAGACGACATCGCCGACATTGGCCAGCGAAACGCTGGGCTTGACCGTGCCGCCCGCTGCCTCACCTGTGACGACACCGGTCACGGTGTAGCCGGTCTTGATGACCGTGATGTCGATGGTGACATCATGGGCCGGCATCGTGAAGGTGTAGTTGCCGTCGGCATTGGCCGTCAGCGTCTTGCCGTCAGCCACGACAGACGAGATCTCCCAGCCGGAAGCCGGAGTGATCGTAATCGTGACGGTATCGGCAAAGTCGTAGTAAAGCGCATCGGTGTAATTGCCGTCCAGCTGTACCGTCGCTTCGCCGGTCAGATTGACGCTGGCGAGGTAGGTCAGCTTGGCAAACGTCGCAACGATATGCACATCGCTGGCCGGCATGATGAAGCTGT
>CAUBIP010000087.1 GCA_958436045.1 uncultured Oscillospiraceae bacterium
AACCCGGAATATACATCGCAGATCTATGAAATTCGCGATGCCTTTGCCCTTTCGCTGACGGTGAACCCGGAACGGCAGGCGGCAGAGGAGATCGAAAAGCTGCTGAAATACCCCGGGTTCCTGCGGCGGGATACGTTTGCCAATGGCCGGGTCGAGATCGTCGAGCTGCGCATCAATCCGGACAGCAAGCTCTGCAATCGCCCCCTGAGTCAGATGAACGATATCGTTAACTGCCAGGTCCTGGTGTGCACGGTGCTGCGCAATGGCGCGGCGGTCGCGCCGGACGGCAATTTTGTCCTCCAAGCGGGGGACCGCATTTTCGTCACGGCCGCCCGGGCAGACCTGACGGTGCTGCTCAAAAATCTGGGGATCATCACCCGCCGGGCGAAGCAGGTCATCCTCTGCGGCGGCGGGCGCATCAGCTTTTATCTTGCAAAGCTCTTGGAAAAGGACGGCATTTCCGTCAAGCTGATCGAAAAAGAGCATGACCGCTGCCTGGACCTGGCAGACCAGCTGGAGGACGCTGCCGTGGTCTGCGGTGACTGCAGCGATCAGTCCCTGCTGGAAAGCGAGCATCTGGATGACTGCGACGCCCTCGTGACCCTGACGGGGCTGGATGAGCTTAATATCATCGTCTCCCTCTATGGCAACAGCCGCGGTGTGCCCCAGATCATCACAAAGCTGGGACGCATGGATAACACCCGCATCGTCGACGACTTACCCCTGGGCAGCGTCATCAAGCCGAAGGAGCTATGCTGCAATATCATCGTCCGCTATGTCCGGGCGATGCAGAACCAGACTGGCGCCGCCGTCTCGGTCCACGCGATGGCCGACGGGCAGGCGGAGGCGGTGGAATTCCTCGTCGACGACGCGACCCGCCACTGCGGGCAGCCGCTGAAGGAGCTGAAGCTGCGGCGCAATGTGCTGGTGGTTTCCATCTCCCGGGGCGGGAAAACGGAGCTCCCCAACGGCGACTCCACCTTTCAGCGCGGTGACACGGTGATTATCGTCACCAGCGGACGCGGTACGCTGCGGCAGATCAACGATATTTTTGCAGAATAATACTGCTGATTTTTTCCCAAGCGAGGCACAAACATGAACTATAAAATGATGGGGCGGCTCATTGCCCTGATTTTGGCGATGGAGGCTGTCTTTATGCTGCCGGCGCTGCTGATCTGCCTGTACGACGGTCGACTCCCCTCGGCTTACGGCTTTTTATACACCATCGGCATTCTGCTCGTGGCCGCCGGGGTGCTGGCGCTGCTGTGCCGCCGGGCCAAGGCGGGGTTTTATGCCAAAGAGGGGATGGTCTGTGTTGGCGTCAGCTGGATCTTGCTGAGCCTGCTCGGCTGCCTGCCGTTTTACTTCTCCCATCAGATCCCCAGCCTGATCGACGCGTTTTTCGAGATGGTCTCCGGCTTTACAACGACGGGGGCCTCCATCCTGAAAAACGTCGAGGCAATGGACCGGGGGATGCTGTTCTGGCGCAGCTTTAGCCATTGGCTGGGCGGCATGGGCGTGCTGGTGTTTTTGCTGGCCGTCGCGCCGGTCAGCGGCAAGAACGAGGGCTTTACTATGCATCTGCTTCGGGCGGAGAGTCCCGGACCTAGCGTGGGCAAGCTGGTTCCGCGGATGAAAAAGTCGGCGCGGCTGCTATATTTGATGTACATCGTCCTGACGATCGTGGATATCATCTTCCTGCTTGCCGGTGGGATGCCGCTGTTTGAGGCGCTGTGCGTCGCCTTCGGCACCGCCGGGACGGGCGGCTTCGGCATCTTGAACGACAGCGCCGCCAGCTACAGCCCGTATATCCAGACGGTCTGCACCGTCTTTATGCTGCTGTTCGGGGTCAATTTCTCCTGCTATTATCTTCTGCTGCTGCGGCAGTACAAGAGCGTCTGGCAGGATGAGGAGCTGCGGCTGTACCTGGGGACGTTTGCCGTCAGCACGGTGCTGATTGTTCTGAACCTGGGCGGTCATTACAAAACCTTGGGCGAGACGGTACGCCACGCGGCGTTCCAGGTCTCCAGCATTATGACGACGACGGGCTTTTCCACCACGGATTTTGACCTATGGCCTGCGTTTTCCAGGGCGCTGCTGCTGTGCCTGATGCTCATCGGTGCCTGCGCCGGGAGTACCGGCGGCGGCCTGAAATTTGGCAGGCTGCTTCTGCTGTGCAAGGCGCTGCGGCGCAATATTCGTCAGATGCTACACCCGCAGCAGATCCAGGTCGTCCGGCTCAACGGGCACCGGGTCGATGAAAAGATCCTGAGCGGGACGACGGTGTATCTGACCGCGTATGTGATGATCGTCGTCGTCAGCTTTTTGCTGATCTCGTTCGATAACTTCTCGCTGATGACGAACCTCTCGGCGGTCGTCTCCTGCTTCAATAACATCGGCCCGGGGCTGGAGCTTGTCGGCCCAATGTGCAACTTTTCGCTGTTCAGCCCGTTCTCAAAGCTGATCCTGATCGTCGATATGCTGGCAGGGCGGCTGGAGGTCTTCCCAATCTTAGTCCTGTTCTCCCGCAACACCTGGCGCCGCCGGTAAGGCGCTTTTACGCAAAAGCACGAACACTGCTCTGCTGCTAAGGATGCAAGTCCTGGGTAGCAGAGCAGTTTTTTTCGGTATCATCCGGCAGGGGAGGGCATAGGCTGTAGCACAAAGGAGGCATGTCTATGAAAGGCAAGAAAACACGGTCGTCTGCGAAAAGACCGGGTATCCAATTTCTCCTGGCTGCCGGATGCGGCTGCGGGGTCTGCCTGGCGCTGAGCCTGCTCTGCGCGGCGCTGATCGGTGCGCAGGTGCTGCCTCAGGCGCAGGATGTCATCTATACCAGCGTGATCCTGGCCATCGGGACGTTTCTGGGGTGCAAGCTGGCGGCCCGGGCCATGGCCAAATGGGCTGGCGCACTGGGCATCTGCGCCTGTTATCTGGGCTTGATGCTGGTGGGGAACCTCTGCATGGCGCAGCCAGATCTGGAGTTGATTCTTTTAAACTCTGGCATTTTATGCGGCGCTGCGCTGCTGGCGCTGCTGCCGATGCCGCAGCGGCGGCGCGGCTACCGGGTGCGCTACTGAAAATTTGTGCAATATTTCCATCGGTTTCCGCCCGGTTTGCGGCGTGATTTTTATGGGCAAACCCATATCTCGTGATGAAGCCGCGCCACGCCGCGACATCTTGTGTGGGTGGAACCGTCTGTTCCTATGTTTACATAATGATATTTACATAATCTATGTGCATAATTTACAAAAACAGGAAAGATGGCCGAAACGTCTTGAAAATTCCCGGTGGCTGGTGTATATTAACAGAGTCGGCGGTGTAAAGTTCCGGAATCGGCCTATCTTTCATGGCAAGCACGAAGGAGGAGCCATGCGATTTCGAAATTGGGGTAGACATAACGATTCAGACCCGGTCTGCCTTGCCAGCGCCGGCTTTATGACCGGCGCTGTGATGAGTTTGCTGCTGCTGGTCATTTTTCCGTTGCCGGAGGCGCTGCGTTCGACGGACTTCTGGTTCGCGTTTTGGGCGGCTCCATCCCGGCCCCAAGCGTTGCTGCTTTGGCTGCCGTGCCTTGGCTTGGCGCTCTGGCAGCAGGCCAGGCCGATGCGGCGGCGCTGGCTGGTGGGGCTTGTGTTTGCCCTGCAGGGCGCGGCGCTGGCGTTCAGCTGCTTCGCGCTGTGTCAGGCGTCTGATACCGGCGTGTATCTTGCGCTGTTTTCCGCGGTGCTGCCCGCTTTTTTCCTGCTGCTGAGTCAACTGCTGGTGCTGGCGAGTCGGTACCGCTGCCGCAGGCAGGTGGCGCTGTGTGGGCTTTGCTTTGGCATTGCCGCGCTTGCGCGGCTTTGGGGCGCAGCGCAGGCCGCGCAGATTTATTTTGGTTCCATTGTTTGAGGGTTACACTATGGCTGAACTGCTCGCCTCCTTTGAGGCGTATCTGATCCATACAAAGCACGCGTCGGAGAATACCGTCGCGTCTTATATGCGGGATGTGCGGCAGTACAGCCAGTATGTCGAGGGCATCCTGCAGGAGGAGCTGCTGGCCGTCTCCCACGACGAGGTCGTGGCGTATACCGACTGGATGGCGGGCCACGGGAAATCCGCCGCCAGCGTCCAGCGGAGCCTGGCGTCCATCAAAAATCTCTATCAATACGCCGCCCTGACAGGGCAGTGCCAGGAGAATCCTGCTCGGAACATCAGGGTCGAGAAGACGGAAAAGAAGCTCCCCCAGATCCTGACGGGCAAGGAGGTCGAGCTGCTGCTGCAGCAGCCGCAGCTGACGGATTTCAAAGGCTACCGGGATAAGGCGATGCTGGAGCTGCTGTATGCGACGGGCATCCGCGTTTCGGAGCTCATCAACCTGGATCTCAGCCATGTCAATACCAGCGCCGGGTTCATCCGCGTCGGGGAAGAGAAGGAGCGGATCATTCCGCTGTACCCGGCGGCAGTGAAGGCGCTGCGGGTCTATATTGCGGAGATTCGCCCCCAGATGATCGCCGACCCCCAGCAAAAATCGCTGTTTGTCAATATGAACGGCGAACGCATGACCCGCCAGGGCTTTTGGAAGATCATCAAATCCTACCAGGAAAAGGCGGGGATCCAAAAGCAGATCACCCCGCACACGCTGCGCCACAGCTTCGCGGCGCACCTGCTGGAAAACGGCGCGGACCTGCGCTCCATCCAAGAAATGCTGGGCCACAGCGATATCTCCTCGACGCAGATCTACGCCCAGATCGTGAAGCAGAACATCAAAAATGTCTATGAGCAATGCCACCCGAAGGCATAAAACTTCATGCAGGAACGCTGCACCACGAAAATGCGCAAATGCCGGTGCATGAAGTTTTTTGTGCATCATTTCCGGTTGCCCCGTAGGGGCGAGGAAATGGCACATTTCTTATTTTGCTATGCTTTTGCATAGCAAAACTGCCGCGTGCGTGAGAGCAGCAGTGATGGCAAAAAATAACGGGCATCCGATTTTTCTCGGATGCCCACTATTTTTTTGTCTGCTGGAAGCGCAAACGCCGCTTGGCGCGTGCAAGGCGGCGGCTTATGCATCAGCAGCCGCCTGCGGAAATTAGATTTTACTGGATGAGCCCGCTTTCTTTCAGCAGAAGCTCGAGATCTGTGCCCTTGACCTTCTTCAAAACGATTTTGAGTAGCTCCTTTTCCCCAAAGGAGAGCTTCGCCTCGTTCAGGGGCTTTTTGTCGATGGCGTAGTAGCAAGCACGCAGCAGCTCCCGCACATCATACTTGCTGCCCCAGACCTCCGGCACGCCGCGGTCGATATCCAGCAGGGTGTAGACCGACTCCATCCCGGTCCGCATGGAATACTCGGTGGTAAAGATGGTATCCCGCGGGGTCTCGGCAAATTGGCCGATGAAAGCGAAATTCACAGCGCCATCGGGCACGACCTTCGGGCGGTCGGATTCCTTCCGGGGCTGGAAGAAGGCGTTGATATAGGGCATGAAGCAAGTCGTCGTGTTGCAGGCATCGTGGGCAAGCGTGTCGATCCTTTCCGTCGGTACGCCGATGTGGTACAGCCACTCCTGGCAGACCTCCTCGCCGGTGCAGTCCCGCATGGCCTTCTTGACGTAGTTGCCTTCCTTGTTGGTGTTCCGGGAGTACAGCCACACCAGAACCATGTTCTTGTCCTGAGACCTGAACTGGGGCTGGCGGTTGATGGTCCAGGAGAGATACCAGTTGTCGGTGCTGTCCTTGACGGTGACGATGCCGCCGGTGGTCACCTTACCGGCACGCGGGTCGCGCTTGCAGATGTTCTTAATATGCTGGATGATCTCCTCGTTGGAGGTAGCCACGGTGGCGCTCATCCAGTTGGTGGCATCCACATCGGAGCAGAATTTCTCCGGATTGCCGTACTCACCGTGCACTGCCTGCGCGGCTATGGCCTTCCACATATCCCACGACTCGCCTGCGCCGTTCTTCACGCCGGACAGGTCCGGGGCATGAGTCTGGTCGCCGTAGCAGGAGGTATCGGTGCAGCAGCCGTTGGTGATGAACACCAGATCATCCTCGATGAGGTCGATGGTCTGCTCCTTGCCGTCCTTGACATAGACGATCTGCTTTGCGATCTTCTTATCGCCCTCATTTTCAATCATGACGTTCTTGACATCCATGCCGTACTCGATCTGTACGCCGTGCGACTCCAGATATTTCACCAGCGGCAGGATCATGCTCTCGTACTGGTTGTATTTGGTAAAGCGCAGGGCGCTGAAATCGGGCAGGCCGTCGATGT
>CAUBIP010000088.1 GCA_958436045.1 uncultured Oscillospiraceae bacterium
CGGCGGCCTTTTGCGTTCTTTTATAGAACCACCGCGCCCGACCGGGCGCGGTGGTTGCATTACTCGTTTTGTTTGCCGCTCTCGTCAGCCGCCAAGGGCGCAGTCTTTTTTCTGCGCTGCGGCAGTTGCGTCAGAATCACCGCAGCAAAAATCAGCCCGCAGCCCATAAGCTCCCGGGCGGACAGCCGTTCGTGCAGGATCAACGCACCAGACAGCACCGCGAAAACAGACTCCAGACTCAGCAGTAGCGAGACCACCGCCGGATTGGACCCCTTAATCGCCACGATCTGCAGCGTATAGGCCACGCCGCTGGAGAAAATGCCCACATAGAGGATTGGCCAAATAGACGCCCAAATGCTGCTCCAGCAATTCTGCTCCGCGCACAGCGCCAGCACCGCCGAGATCGCCGCCGTCACGGCAAACTGCCCGCAGGAGAGGGCCACGCTGTCCACAAAGCGGGTGAAATGATCCAGCAGCAGGATATGCACCGCGAAGACGATTGCGCAGAGCATCATATAAAAATCGCCCTTGGCCAGGGAAAAGCCGTCTTGAATACTCAAAAAGTACAGCCCGACCGCTGCCAGCGCCACGCTGCACCAGACGATCGGCCGGACCCGCTTGCGCAAAAGCAGCCCAAAAACCGGCACCAGCACCATATACATCGCCGTAATGAACCCGGCCTTGCCCGCCGTCGTATCCGCGATGCCCACTTGCTGCAGGTTCGTCGCCAAGCACAGGGCCAGGCCGCAGGTCAAGCACCCCAGCACCAGCTTGCCCCGGGACTGCTTTTCCCGCCTGCGGCGCTGCAGGGCCCAATATAGCAGCAGCAAAAACACCGCCGCAACGGCCGACCGGGCCGCGTTAAAGGTGAAGGGGCCGATGGAATCAGCCACCATATTTTGAAAGACAAAGGCGCTGCCCCAAATCGCAGCCGCCAGCACTGGCAGGACGACCTGCCGGACATTTTTCTGCATGGTTTCTCTCTAGTTCCTATCTTTTGTTACTTCCACTTCTGATACGCTGCCACCGCCAGCTCATCGCAGCGGTTGTTCTTTGGATTGTCGGCATGGCCCTTGACCCAGTGGTAGTGCATTTCATGCTTTTCGCACTCGGCCAGCAGAGCAGCCCAAAGATCCGGGTTCAGCGCCGGTTTTTTATCCGCCTTCCGCCAGCCCCGGCTGCGCCAGCCGTTGGCCCAACCTTTTTGCAGCGCGTCGATCACATATTTTGAATCCGAATACAGCTCCACGATACACGGCTGCTTCAGGCACTGCAGTGCCCGGAGGACCGCCGTCAGCTCCATGCGGTTATTTGTCGTTTTCTCTTCCCCGCCGGACAGCTCCCGTTCGACCCCCTGATATTCCAAAATCGCACCCCAGCCGCCGGGGCCGGGGTTTCCGGAGCAAGCCCCATCGGTATAGATTGTTACTGTTTTCATCTTTGCTCCTTTTGTTGCTCCAGCCAAATCAGCAGTACGGCAATATCCGCCGGGGACACGCCGGAAATCCGGCTCGCCTGCCCGATGGAGACCGGCCGGATGGCGCTGAGCTTCTCCCGCGCCTCCAGACGCAGACCGGCGATGGCCGCATAATCTGTGTCCGGCGGCAGCTGTCGGGCCTCCGCCTTGGCAAATTCCTCCACCTGCCGCAGCTGCCTGGCCAGATACCCCGCATATTTGACCTGGATCTCCACCTGCTCCTGGACCGCCTGGTCCAGCTCCGGTCTGCCCGGATCCACCGGCGCCATGGCGTCATACGTTATCTCCGGCCGCCGCAGCAGCTCTGCCAAGCAGATGGAGTTTTTTACCTCCGCCGACCCATAGCGCCGCAGCAATGCATTCAGCGCCGGGCTGGCAGCCACGCCATTTTTCTCTAAGCGTCGGATCTCCCTTGCCACCTGGGCATATTTTTCCCGCACCTGCTCGTAGCGCGCCCGGCTCACCAGGCCAATGCGGTAGCCGATGGGCGTCAGCCGTTGATCGGCATTGTCCTGCCGGTGCAGCAGCCGGTATTCGCTGCGGGAGGTCATGATTCGGTAGGGTTCCTGTGTGCCCTTGGTCACCAGATCATCGACTAAGGTCCCGATATAGCCGTCGGAGCGCTTGAGGATCATCGGCGGCTCGCCCTTGCATTTCAACGCCGCGTTGACCCCGGCGACAAAGCCCTGGGCCGCCGCCTCTTCGTACCCACTGGAGCCGTTAAACTGCCCCGCGCCATACAGACCCGGGATCTTTTTGCACTCCAGCGTCGGGTACAGCTCCGTCGGGTCGACGCAATCGTATTCAATGGCATAGGCTGGGCGCATCATCTCCGCGTGCTCCAGGCCCGGCACCGAGTGCAGCATCGCCAGCTGCACATCCTCTGGCATACTGGAGGAAAAGCCTTGGATATACAGCTCCTCCGTCTCCAGCCCACAGGGCTCCACAAACAACTGGTGCCGCGGCTTGTCCGCAAAGCGAACGACTTTTGTCTCGATGCTCGGACAATACCGAGGCCCGACACCTTGAATGGACCCATCATAGATCGGACTCCGGTCCAGGTTTCTTCGGATGATCTCGTGGGTCTCCTGGCAGGTATAGGTCAGATAGCAGACCGCCCGGTTCTCCGGTACCTGCGCCGTCCGGAATGAAAACGGAATCACGGAGGCATCACCAGGCTGCAGCTCCATCTTTGTCACATCGACAGACCGTGCATTGACCCGGGGCGGCGTCCCTGTTTTAAAGCGCCGCATGGAGAGCCCCAGCGCTGCCAGCCGCTGGCTCAGCCCCTGCGCCGCATGCATCCCATCCGGCCCGGATGAGACGCAGCTCTCGCCGATGATGACCGTGGCATCCAGATATGTCCCCGTTGCCACAATGGCAGCACGGCAGCGATACACCGCCCCCAGTTGGGTCACAACGCCGCAGACCACGCCCTGCTCTGTCAGAATATCCACGATCATAGCCTGCTTGAGATCTAAATTCTCCTGCTTTTCCAGCGTATGCTTCATGAAAGTCTGGTACGCCCGCCGGTCGGCCTGGGCCCGCAGGGAGTGCACTGCCGGGCCCTTGCCCCGGTTCAGGATCCTGTACTGAATGCAGCAGTGATCCGCCGCCCAGCCCATCTCGCCGCCCAGTGCATCCAATTCCCGCACCAAGTGGCCTTTCCCGGTGCCGCCGATGGCCGGGTTGCAGGGCATATTGCCCACAGCGTCCAGATTCACAGTGAAAACGACCGTCCGCAGCCCCAGCCGGGCTGCCGCCAGCGCCGCTTCGATCCCCGCGTGCCCGGCTCCGATGACTGCGATATCATAGCTTCCTGCTTCGTATTGCATGCTTTTGCGTTCCCCCTCCTGCCGCACGGCTCCGCGGCCCGCCCCGCCGCATCGCGGCGATCTGCCCGGCCGCCTGCCGCGCCAAAGAGCGCCGGGGGCATTTCGCCCCCGGCTCGATTGTCTCTGCTCTATTTCTTGCGCCACGTGTCAGCGCTTCGGTTCGTAACGGAATTCTTCGTTAAAACCCGTAGCCGTGCCATAGGGCGTCTGAGTCCGATACTGGGGCGTGTACGGAACATACGGCCCCGGCTGCGGTGTATAGCCGCTATACTGCGGCTTTGCATAGGGGTACGCCCCCGCACACGGTTCCGGCTGCGGTGCAGCAGGCGGCTGCATCGGCTGCCGCGGCCCGGGACCGGTCTGCCGCAGCGGATAGGTCGGTGCAGCGGGCTCCTGCCTCGTCTGCTGCACCGGCGACTGGTTGCTATGCGCCACCTGCCGCAGCAGGCTGGTCGCGATCGTCTGCTGTTCCAGCAGCTCCGCAAGGCCATAAGCAAAGCAGGAGCCGTAATAGACCAGCAGCGCCAGCACCGCGCTGCCTAACACAGACGCGATCACATACCCGATCGGCGCCTCTGCCAAAAGCAGAAAAATGCCGCCCGTGATCCCGCCCGCCGGGATCAGCACCAGCAGAATGATCGTAAGAACCTTCGTAAAGCTTTTCAGCTTTTGGCTGACATTATCGTACATCGTCTTCCCCCTACGGGTTCGCGCCCGTTACACAGCGGTACAAATTGCCGTTTCTACACAGTTATATTTATAATACACTAATCCCCCATCTGGTGTCAATCACCAACGCAGCATTCCAAGCCGATTAAATTTCCCTGTTGCATTTTTGTGAAGGATTCGTTATGATAGGGGAAAGAGGCGAAAACGGTCGATTTTTATCCCTGCATTCGTCTATTCCAAATTTTAACAGCGCTTTTTTGCACAAACCTACACATGCTACCAGTAAGGGAAAGGGGGAGAGACAATGCTGCAAGAATTAAAAGCTATACTCTCCTGCCTGGCTCAGCCTGCGTTTATCTTGGAAAATGGGAAGCTGCTCTTTTTCAATGATGCCGCCCAGCGGCACGGCGTCAGCAGACTTCCGGAAGAAATCACGGAAGCTGCACAAGCGCAAGGGCAACAGACCTTCGCCATTGCTGGGACGCAGTGGGCAGCAACAGTCCATTGCCTGGCCGCTTATCAGCTTGTCCTGCTGCAGGCGCAGCAAAGCGAGCCCACCCAGGAAGAAAGCCAAATCCTCAGTGCAGCCGCTCGCGCCCTGCGCCGCCCACTGCAAAAGATGTTTCTGACTGCATCCCAGCTTTTCCCCTATCTGGAGGATTTGGATGACGCACAGATCCAAGCCGGGACATCATCACTGAATCGCAGCATGTACCAAATGCTCCGCGCCCTCGGTAATCTGTCAGAGCTGACGTACACCAGCACACCACGCATGCAAAAAACCAGGACGGAGTGCAATCACTTTTTTGAAAGCTTGGCCCAGCGTGCCCGCCCGCTTCTGGAATCAACCGGGCGGCAGCTCGATTTCCAGTGCCAGCAAAAGCGGTTTTACGCAGACCTTGACAATGCCGCCGTGGAGCGGGCTGTTTTGAATCTGCTTTCCAACGCGATCACCCATACGCCCCGGGGCGGCGTCATTACGCTGCAAGTCGCCAAAGAGGGCAACTTCTGCCGGATTTGTGTTCGCAATGAGTCCACACCGCTGGATCCGGACGTTCTGGCAAATCTCTTCCAGCGTTACGCACAGACGGGAACCCTTGGGCAGATTGGCGCTGGCTTTGGCCTGGCGATCGCCCAAAATGTCGCCAGAGCCCATCATGGGACAGTCCTGGCACAATTGGGGGAGCCAGGTGGTCTGCTAGTTGTCATGACTTTAGAGGCTGCTTCCAGGAGCTGGACCGAGACGACCGTCCGTTCTCCCAAAATGCAGCTTGACAGCTTCGGCGGCCACGATCCCTACCTGATCGAGTTGGCCGACGTCCTGCCGGACAGTCAATTTGACACACGAGATCTATAAAAAAGCCGGCACGTGTGAACTGCGCCCCATTTGTTAGACAGTATGATATAATGTCTAACAAATGGGGTGATTTATATGCCAAAGGGAGTACCAAACAAGAAATACACACCGGAATTCAAGAAACACGTGATTGAAACGATGCTGGAAGAAAAGCTGAGCTACAGCGAAACAGCGCGGCGGTTTGATGTTGTGCGCAGCAGAATCACAGCATGGGAATGCATCTATCTGACCGAAGGCCCAGAAGGATTGGCTGTAGAACGTCGCGGCCGCAGTAGTAAGGGTCGACCGCCGAAGGAGCTTCCGAAGGAGGTTGAAGAAGATCTGCTGGCAGAGGTACAGCGGCTGCGGGCGGAGAACGAATACCTAAAAAAATTGCAAGCCTTGGTTCTGGAAGACGAGCGACGCCAGCACAAAAAACGCTGGTAGTCCAGGAGCTGAGGCAAGACTTTTCGTTGCATATTCTTCTTTCCATCGCTCAACTGCCCCGTGCGACATTCTATTATCATCTGAAACGGATGAACCGTGTAGATAAGCACAAAGCCGTCAAGGAAGAAATTACGGCAATTTACCATGAAAACAGAGGCAGATACGGCTATCGCCGCATCACGGTGGAACTGCGCAACCGCAATCTGCCGCTGAATCACAAGACTGTCCAGCGGCTTATGAAGGAGCTGGGCCTGATTTGCCGTGTCAGGATGAAGAAATACCGCTCTTATAAGGGCGAAGTGGGCAAAATTGCACCGA
>CAUBIP010000089.1 GCA_958436045.1 uncultured Oscillospiraceae bacterium
AGATACAGCCCCAGCAGAATAATAATCGCCGCCATGACATAAAATGCCGGCCCCAGCCGGGCGGCAAAGAACAGCAGCAAGGCCACGCCCGCGACGGCGAGGATCACGCCGAAGATGACATTCGCCCGGGCCAGCCGCACCTTCGATTGCCCGATGCCCAGATCCGCCCGCTTGCTCAGCCGCTGCAGCAGCTTGTCCGTCAGAAAGCACAGGGCAAACACCAAGGCCATAAAAATGCCGATCAGTACATAAATCATTGCGTCACCTCATTGTCGTTCTCGCGCGCTGTCCGATTCGAGCACACGCCCGGCACCGGCGCAGTCAGGACCGCATCCACCGGGATATCATGGGCCGCCGCATCCAGATGGGGCAGCAGCTGAAAGTCGTAGCATAGGGCGATGGTCGGGTGCGGATGTGCGGCCAGATAGCGGTCGTAAAAGCCGCCGCCGTAGCCTATCCGATGGCCCTGCCGGTCAAAGGCCAGCCCCGGCGTCAGGACCAGAGCCGTATCATCATCCGCCGCTGGCTGCGAGCCGTCCGGCTCCGGGATGCCGCAGTAGCCGGGGGCCGCCTGGGTAAGCTCATCCAGCCAATAAAAGACCATCTCCCCCGGCCCTGTGACCTTGGGGACGGCGACCCGCTTCCCATCCCGCTGCGCCTGCAGCAGCAGTGCGTGGGTCTCGACCTCCTGGTTATAGCTCAGATAACCATACAGCGACCGAGCCTGCCGGTAAAGGGGATGCCGCCGCAGCGCCGCCGCCAGCTCTGCGCTGGCCGATGCGATCTGCGCCGGGGTCAGCGCCCGCTTTGCCTGCCGGATCTGCGCCCGCAGCGCGTCTTTTTCGAAAGAATCCATCCCCGCTCACCTCTAAGGTCTTATCATACCGGATTTTTCCCCCGCCGTCAACCATATCTTCCCCATAGCGCGTGCCCCCCTGTGTAGGACTACAAAACATATTGGGCAAAGGAAGAAAAAAGTATGAGAGATAGGGTCTCATGTGGTAAAGTTAAGTTGTCACACCAACTTATCCCGGAAGGAGACCATATCCCTCATGAGCAAGAGTATAACACAAGACATGGCTTATCGGCAACTCTTTATGAAGTATGCCGATAAATACGGCGTGAGCCGTGCTAGCCGAAAGTACAACAAGAGCCGGCCGGAAGCAGCGCTGGAACGGGAGTGCGGCCTCCCTCGCCTGCCATTCAGACGACCGCACAGTCATCCAAGCCAGCACACGGAGGCCGAGCTGAAGCTCATCCGCGACATGCGCCGCCGGAATCCCGAACTTGGCATGATTGAGCTGTGCCACCGCGAGGATCAGAAACGCTTCTATTCTTGCCACGCATTCTATTCCTTGGACGACTTTGCAAAGCAGCTCGCTGTCCACAACCGCCGCTCTAACAACGCCCCTATGAGGCCCCTCCGCTGGATGTCTCCCACAGAGCTCACTGTCCAATATGTTTGACAAACCTACAGCAAATATGTACATTCGATATTATATACAGAAAAGCGCCGTCCCGGGATCCCTCCCAAGACGGCGCTTTTCTGTTGTGGATCAGAGCGAACACTGCACGGCGAAACCGCCGCTGAAGAAATAGGTGTTCGTCCGAACCTTGTTTGGTGGAGGCGAGGGGAGTTGAACCCCTGTCCGAAAATAACTTGACAAGAACTTCTCCGGGCGCAGTTTGTTATTTGGATTCCCGCGTTACAGCGCGAACAAACACGCTCTGTAAGTTGGTAGCTTCATGATTCATGGCACGGGCAAAGCTTACCGTACGCACGTGCACCACTGAATGACGCCCAGACCCGAACCGTGGTCCTTTCGGGCAGGACGGGCGGCCTAATTAGGCTGCCAGGGCAACTTGATTGTTGTCAGTTAATTTTAAAAAGTACCCGTTTTATAGTGGCCAGGTGCCACTGCCCGCTATTCCAGCCTCACTATCCCCGTCGAAATCCGGTACGCCCCCGGATCGCCCCGCCTTGCGGCGGGGATGGATAAAAAGCTAAAAAAACTCGAATATGCTTGGATAAAAACTCAAAATCTCCCGTAGGGATCCTGCAGCTTCTGGGGCTCGGGATAGGTCACGCCCTGGGTATCCACTGTGATGGACTTGATGCGCTGCGGCTCCAGCGGCCGGTCGTTGCGGTCGGTCTTGCAGGATGCGATCTGGTCTACCACGTCCATGCCATCGGTCACCTTGCCGAAGGCGGCATACTGGCCGTCCAGATGTGGGGCGTCAGCGTGCATGATGAAGAATTGACTCCCGGCGGAGTTGGGATGCTGGCTGCGCGCCATGGACAGAACGCCCCGCTTGTGCTTGCGGCTATTCTCCACACCGTTGAACAGGAATTCGCCCTTGATGCAGTAGCCGGGGCCGCCCATGCCGGTGCCGTCCGGACAGCCGCCCTGAATCATGAAATCCGGGATGACCCGGTGGAAGATCAGGCCGTCATAAAAGCCATGGGCGGCCAGATCCATAAAATTATAGCAGGACTGGGGCGCTGTCTCTGGGTAGAGCTCTGCAGTGATGACGCCGCCGTTTTCCATTTCGATCTTTACGATAGGATTCGCCATGTTAATGATTCCTTTCTTTCATCGCGCGTTCGATCTGGCGCTTTGCGTCCTTCTTCGCCATATCATCGCGCTTATCATACAATTTTTTACCCTTGCACAGAGCAATTTTCAGCTTGACCCGTGCGTTGCTGAAATAAACCTGCAGCGGGATGATCGCATAGCCATCCTGCTTGACCTTGGAGAACAAATACTGGATCTGCCGCTTATGCATCAGCAGCTTTCGCGGCCGCAGAGGATCCTTATTGAAGATATTGCCCTTTTCATAGGGACTGATATGCATCTGCCGGATCCAGAGCTCGCCGTCCTTGACGCCGCACCAGGCGTCCTTGAGGCTCAAAGTCCCCTGGCGGATGGATTTTACTTCCGTCCCGGCCAAGCTGATGCCCGCTTCGAATTCCTCGATCACAAAATAGGCGTGATACGCCTCCCGGTTCTTGGCCACGACCTTGATACGGTTATTTTCCAAATGCGGCACCTCGCTTCGCCGGTGGTTTGCCCCGCGATGCACTGTCCAGGGGTTCGGCATACTTTAGTATACCACAATCCGACGGCGATGAAAAGAGGAATTTTTCTAAATCCTCTACCGTTTGCATGTAATAGTCACAGTTTTCCTGCATGATTTGCCGGATCTCCGGGAAGCGGTGGGACCAGCCCGCAGCGATAAAATCGACGCCGCAGCGCTTGGCCATCTCATAGCCCGGCTTTAGATCGTCGATCATGACAAGCTGCTGCGGCTCCAGCCGGTAATGCCGCATGATCTGCTGCAGCGCATAGGGGCTGGGCTTTCGTTTCTCCGGCCCGAGCTCCCAGCCAAAGATCTCATCCGGCGTCATGCCAAAATGCCGCTGCCAATCCCGGGTGATATTCGCAGGCGACGAGTGGGACGAAACGCACAGCAGCCCGCCCAGCGCCCGCTGCCGCCGCAGGACCCGGGCAATGCCGTCATAGGCCGGCGGGATATGGGTCTGCACATACTGCTGCCACGCGCGGAACATCCAGTCCATTTCTTCCGGCGTAAAGCCGAACCATTGGCGGCACATGGCGTGAAACCCCGGGTCGATGCTGCCCGTTAGATACGCCTCCAGTGTCAGCCGCCGCCCCGGGCGCAGGGCCGTCAGCAGCTGCAAAAATTGCGGATAGTTGACCGTCTCCGCACTGCGGACGACGGTATCATCATGATCCAGCACCAGGCAGCGATAACGCAGCATAGGGCATCCCTCCTTCTCGGACTTTTGTAAAGTATTTTATTTTCCAAAAATTTGTTCTTGTATTTGGTCGTCTTTTCTGGTATGATAAAACAAAAGTTTGTTACAGAAAGGAAGCGCCGTCATGCCGCAAGAGCAGCAGCAAATCGAAGTCCTCTGTGTCTGCACCCCGCCGCGCTGGATTCGGCCGCTGCGGTTCCGCTTTGAAGATGCCCAGCACCAGCTGCATGTGCTGCCGGTGACCGACATTCTCTACGAAAAAAGCACCCAATACCTGGGAATCGACGCCCTGGTCTACGGCTGCCAGGTGCAGCTGGAGGGCAAGGTGCATCTGATTGAGCTGCGCTATACCGTCCGAGCGCTCCAGTGGATCGTCGCCCGGGTTCTATATTGAGGAGACTGACGATGCGTATTATTTTTCATGTCGATGTCAACGCCGCGTTTCTCTCCTGGACGGCGGCGTACCGCTGCCAGATGCTGGGCGAACAGCAGGACCTGCGGGATATCCCTGCAGCCATTGCCGGGGAGAAGGCAAACCGGCACGGGATCATCCTGGCCAAGAGCCTGCCAGCCAAGCGGATGGGCGTCAAGACGGGCGAGCCGATCTTTGCGGCTGTCAAAAAATGCCCCCAGCTGGTCACGGTGCCGCCGGACTACGCCCTCTATACCCAGGCATCCCGGCGGTTTATCGCGCTGCTCCGGTCCTTCACGCCGCTGGTGGAGCAGTATTCCATTGATGAAGCCTGGGCGGACATGACCGGGACAGAGCGGCTCTACGGCAGCCCGGTCCTGGCAGCCCGGACGATCAAGCAGCAGATTCGGGAGCAGCTGGGCTTTACCGTCAACATCGGCATCTCCAGCAACAAGCTGCTGGCCAAGATCGCCGGGGATTTTGAAAAGCCAGACCGGGTTCACACGCTATTCCCGGAGGAGATCCCGGAAAAGCTCTGGCCCCTGCCGGTACGGGAGCTGTTTCTCGTCGGCCGGGCGACGGAGGAAAAGCTGCGCCACCTCGGCATCCGCACCATCGGCGCGCTGGCCAAGAGCGACCCGGCGCTGCTGCAGCGCTATCTGCACAAGTCCGGCCTTCGCCTTTGGCACTACGCCAATGGCCGCTGCGACGACGCGCTGCTGCCGGAACAGCCGGAAAACAAGGGCTATGGCAACTCCACGACCCTGCCTGCCGATGTGACGGACTTTCTCCAGGCCGAACGCGTCCTGCTCCGCCTGTGCGAGACCGTCGGCACCCGGCTGCGGCACGATGGGAAGGCCGCCGCCTGTGTCGCGGTACGGACCAGGACCTGTCAGTTTGAAAACGCCATCCACCAGCGGCAGCTGCCCAGCGCGACGAATCGGACCGCCGCCCTGTACGACGCCGCCTGCCAGCTCCTGCGCCAGATGTGGGACCGGCGCACCCCGCTGCGGCAGCTCGGCATCCAGGTCAGCGCGATCGAGGACGCGGCTTTTCTGCAATATGATCTCTTCTCCCCTGCCGCGCCGAAGCAGTGTGCCATGGACCAGGTCATGGATACGCTGCGCCAGCGCTACGGCGAGCAGGTCATTCTGCGGGCCTCAGCCCTAGGCGGCGCAGCCTTGGGCGGCGGGCTGGACCCGTCCCGCCGCACCGGCGTCACGAAACCGCTGACGCCGGAGGCGCCGGTATAATCGGCGCTCACTCTCCCGCGCTGCTCCGCGCTGTTTCTTCTATTTGCACAGCATCCCGCGGCAGCTTTTGATAAAAATACAACCCGACCGCCAGCGAGACTGCATCCACGATCGGCTGGACCAGCATACAGCCGTAAAGCGGCAGCAGCCGATCCAGCAAAAACAGCAGCGGGATATCCAGCACGCCCTTGCGCAGCACGGAGCAGATCAGCGACTGCCGGGCGCAGCCCATGGCCTGGAACTGCACGATAAGCGGATAGCAAACCGACATCAGCGGCATCGCCACGACCATCAGCCGCAGAAATTTTGCGCCGTAGGCGATCGTCTCGCTATCCTGGATAAACAGCCCCGCCAGCTGGGGGGCAAAGCATTCATAGGCCACCAGGCACAGCAGGGAAAAGCCGACAGCCAGCGCCGTCCCAAACCGGAAGGCCGCCCGGCGGCGCGCCGTATTCCCGGCGGCGTGATGATATGCCAGCAGCGGCAGCAACCCATTGCTAGCCCCGATGGAAAAATACAGGGGCAATTGATCCAGCTT
>CAUBIP010000090.1 GCA_958436045.1 uncultured Oscillospiraceae bacterium
GAAAATTGTACACGCAGCATCCGAAGCCGCGCCGTTCGTCAAGACGGGGGGGCTGGGCGATGTGATGCAGGCGCTGCCTGCCGCGTTGAGCCGTTACCGCGATTGTGAAGTCAGCCTGTTTCTGCCCCTGTACGGCACGCTTAAGCAGGACCCCTCGATCCATCTGCAAAAAATCACGGACTTTACCGTGTTCCTCGGCTGGCGGGAGCAGTATGTCGGCCTGTTCCAGCTAAAGAGCCGGGCCAAGAAAAAGGTCTATTTTATCGACAACGAATTTTACTTCTGCCGCAACCGCATTTACGGCGAGGGAGATGACGCAGAGCGATTTGCCTTCTATTCCAAAGCTGTCCTCGCCTGCATCGCCTTCTTGGGGCTGGATCCGGATATCATCCAGTGCAACGACTGGCAGACAGCCTGCATCCCCGTATTCCTGCATGCAGAATTTGCGCAGCAGTTCCCCCACACAAAATGCGTTTTCACGATCCACAACATCGAATACCAGGGCTGGGCGAACCGGGATTTCTTCTCGAACGTTCTGGCCCTGCCGGAGCAATACCGGGATGATCTGACCATGGGCGACTCCATTAACCTGATGAAAGGCGCGATCATGACGGCGGACCGGGTCACGACCGTCTCTGAGACATATGCCCAGGAGCTGCATTACAGCTACTTCGCCCACGGGATGGAGACCTGCCTTGGCTACCGGGGCGCGGATTTCTCCGGCATTCTCAACGGCATTGATACGACCGTGTTTAATCCCGCGCAGGACAAGCTGCTGGCACAGCCCTACGGCGCAGACACGATGCGCGAAGGCAAGGACGCCTGCAAGGCGGCGCTGCAGCGGGAGGTCGGGCTGGCGGTCCGGCCGGATGCCCCCGTCCTTGCGATGGTGACCCGCCTGGCGGGGCACAAGGGCATTGACCTACTGTGTTATATCCTGGACCGGCTTATGGAGCGAGACGTCCAGTTCGTCCTGGTCGGCTCCGGCGAGGCGCGGTTTGAGGATGCGCTGCGGTCGGCTGTGAAGCGCTATCCCGGCCGCATCGCCGCAATCCTGCGCTATGACGGGCAGCTGGCCAACCGGATCTACGCCGGGGCGGACCTCTATCTGATGCCGTCGCAGGCAGAGCCCTGCGGGCTATCCCAGCTCATTGCGATGCACTACGGGACGGTCCCCGTTGTTCACGCCACCGGCGGCCTACGGGATACCGTTCTCCCCTACGACCCGGCCACTGGCGATGGCCGCGGCTTCACCTTCCAAAGCTACAACGGCGACGATTTCCTGGCAGCCATCGACCGGGCGCTGGAGCTGTTTACCGGCGACCGCGCCGCTTGGGACAAGCTCGCCCAGCAGGATATGCGGGAGGACTTTAGCTGGCGCGTCCCGGCCAAAGCCTACCGGGCGCTGTTTGCCAGCCTGCACGAGGACTGAGCGCAATGCGCATCCTATATAACAGTCTCGAGACCCGCTATAAAACGCCCTTCGGAACTTTATTTCCGAGGCAGGACTGCCGGATGCGGCTGGCCATCCCCGCCAGCTGCCAGACCAGGCAGGTCACCTTGGTCGTGGAGCAAGAGAACGGCGCGCCTGCGTTTTCTGTTTCGTTTTCCCTGCAGCAGCGGGAGGGGCCATATGAATGGTACGGCGGCACGTTCCAGATTGCAAATCTCGGCCTATATTTCTACTATTTCCGCATCGAAACCGCCAATGAGACCTTCCGCCTCTTCCAGCAGGGGGAGGACACCAATATGGAAGCGGGCGGCAAATGGCAGCTCAGCTGCGTGACGGACCGCTACCCGGTCCCGGCCTATGCCCAGGGCGCGGTCATGTACCAGGTCTTCCCCGACCGTTTTTTCCAGGCTGGGCAGCCAGACCTTACCGAAAAGCTGGCGCCGTTCCGCCTCCATGCAGACCGGACCGAAACGCCGGACTATCGCCCGGATGCGGATGGTATCGTCCGCAACTGCGATTTTTATGGCGGCAACTTCGCCGGGATTGCAGCAAAGCTGCCGTATCTGCGCGCCCTCGGCGTCTCGCTGCTCTACCTAAATCCGATTTTTAAAGCCTATTCCAACCACCGGTACGACACCTGCGACTACCGCCAGCCGGACCCGATGCTCGGCACGGCGGCAGATTTCACCGCCCTGTGCGAGGCGGCCCACCGGCTCGGCATCCGCGTCATTCTCGACGGCGTCTTTTCCCACACGGGAAGCCGAAGTATTTACTTTGACCGCAGCGGCGAGTTTGGCGGCGGGGCCTGTACCGGGCCAGGTAGCCCGTATTACAGCTGGTATACCTTTCAGCACTTCCCCGATCGCTACACCAGCTGGTGGGGCATCGACACGCTGCCGTGTGTCAACGAGCTGGACCCGGGCTATCTCGATTACATCATCGATGGGTCAGACAGTGTCGTGGCCCACTGGCTCCGCCTGGGGGCCGACGGCTACCGCTTGGATGTGGCCGATGAGCTGCCGGACGCTTTCATCCTCCGGCTCAA
Organism: uncultured Oscillospiraceae bacterium; assembly: GCA_958436045.1. Taxonomy (GTDB): domain Bacteria; phylum Bacillota; class Clostridia; order Oscillospirales; family Oscillospiraceae; genus SVMC01. The sequence goes on from CAUBIP010000090.1 coordinate 2,499, forward strand.
AGACCGCATCCGGCAAGTCAAGCCCGACGCGCTGCTCATCGGTGAGGTCTGGGAGGACGCATCCAATAAAATCGCCTACGGCAAGCGCCGCCGCTATTTTATCGACGGGGCGCTGGATTCTGTCATGAATTATCCCTGGCGCAAGGCGATCCTAGACTACTGCCAGGGCCAGGACGACGGCACAGCCCTGCGCCAGAGCGTCCTGCGCATCGCAGAAAATTATCCGCCAGGCGTTTTAAGCTGCGTGATGAATATCCTGGGCACCCACGATACGCCCCGGATTCTTTCCCTCCTGGGCGGCAGCTGCGACGGCACCAAGGATGAGCAGGCGCAGCGCCAGCTCTCCTCTCGGCAGCGGGCACAGGCGCTGGAGCAGCTGCAGACGGCTGCGTTCCTGCAATTTATGCTCCCGGGCATGGCCTGTATCTATTACGGCGACGAAGCCGGGATGGAGGGCTGTAGCGACCCGTTCAACCGCCGCTATTTCCCCTGGGGCGCGGAGGACGCCGCCCTGACGGCGTATTACCGCACGCTGGCCGCCCTGAAAAATCAGGAACCGGCGCTGAAAACGGGAACTATCGGGGCCTTTACTGCGTCCAATGGACAAGTGCAGTTTACGAGGCGCGCGCCGGGCAACTTGCTGCAGATCTCCTGCAACCGCTCCTCCCTGCCGATGCAAGCCCAAGGGCAGCTGCTTTTCGGCTGCAAACTGGCGCTGGCTGCGCCAGGCGAGATCACGCTGCAGCCCGGCGGGCTCTGCCTCTCCCGGATCCCGGCAACAGTAGAGAAAAATTTACCCATAAGTGAGGTATCTTATGAATTGTAAAGAATGCGGCAGACAGATCCCCGACGGGGCGCTGTTCTGCAAGTACTGCGGCGCACAGGTGGAAAAGCAAGCCGCGGAGACGGAAGACGTCGCCGCGCCCATCCAGCACCCGCGCCGCAGAGTAAAGAAAAAGCGCGGTCCGAAACCTGCGGCGATCCTGGCTGTCGTCCTGATCCTGGCCGCAGGCGTCGCAGCAGGTGTGCTCATCTGGAAAAACAGTGGGCAGACCCCGGGCAGCGATGCGCCGCCAGCGGAGGTCCAGGCCCCGGCCGTGACTGCCAGCATCTCGCCCCGGAACAGCCAGGTCGAGGTCGGCAGCAGCCTGGTACTCAGCACGAAACTCTCGGACACGGCACAGACGCCGAAAAGCATCACCTGGCAGAGCAGTGACACTACCATCGCCACCGTCTCGGACGGCATCGTCCGGGGCATCGCGCCGGGGCAAGTACAGATTACCGCCAAGCTAGCGCTGGAGAGCGGCAAGAGCATCGAGGCGGAGACGACCGTCCGGGTTGTCAGCCCCAGCGTGGTCTATACGCTCTCGGTCACACCGGCGGACGTCTCTTTGCATGTCGGCGACGCCACCCGGCTGGAAACGCAGCTGGACCCGGCGCCGGAAGCCGACGTGACGGTAGAGCGCACAGACTGGACCTCGGATAACACCGCCGTCGCCACGATCGCCGACGGTCGGATTACCGGCGTCGCTGTCGGGACGGCGAAAATCACCGTCACCCTCACCCTGTCCAATGGCCAGGCTGTGACGGCAAGCGTCCCCGTCACCGTCACGCCGCAGCCCGCACCGGCGCAGACACCGGAGAACAACACCCAGACCCAGCAGCCGACGCAGCAGCCTACCCAGCAGCAGCCGCAGACCCCGACCCCCGCGCAGCCCAGCCAGTCCCAGGGCACGTCCACCGATTATATTCTGCCCACCAGCAACACCGCGCTTGTCAGCTATGACACGCTGCGTCCCCTCTCGGATTGGCAGCTGCGCCTGGCGCGCAATGAAATTTACGCCCGCCACGGCCGCCGGTTCAATGACGCCCAGCTACAGGCCTATTTTGACGGTAAAAGCTGGTACCACGGCACCATCGCGCCGGACGCCTTTGACGCCAGCGTTTTGAATGACACGGAGCTTGCCAATATCGCGCGCATCCAGGAAGTGGAGGCGCAGCGCAAATGAGAAAGCTTCTTTGCCTCATCCTTACGGCCCTGCTGCTCTGCTTTGCAGGCTGCGGCCAAACAAGCGGCAGCCCCGGTGCTGCACCTGCAGACCCGGTCGAGAAGACCGGCTCCCCCGCAAGCGAACCGGAGGCGGACACGCCGGACGTGCCGGAGACACCTGTGTCAAACGGCCGCACCGTCGTCCTCGATCCGGGCCACCAGGCAGGGGGCGACGCCGGGCAGGAGCCTATCGGCCCCGGCGCCAGCCAGATGAAAGCCAAGGTCGCCACCGGGACTCAGAGCAGCTTCACGGGCCTTGCAGAATACCAGCTGACTCTGGACATCGCCCTGCAGCTGGAACAGGTCCTGCTGGAGCGGGGCTACACCGTCTACCTGACCCGGCGGGATAATGAGACCACCATCAGCAACGCCGAGCGGGCACAATATGCCAGCCAGGTCGGTGGGGAGATCCTCGTGCGGCTGCATGCCAACGGCAGCACGGACCCGGCAGCAAACGGCGCAATGACCATCTGCCAGACGCCGGAAAATCCCTACCAGAGCTGCTACGACGCTTCGCATCTGCTCTCCCAGCACCTGCTGGACGCCTACTGTGCCGCCACCGGCTTTGCAAGCCAGGGCATCTGGGAGACGGACACGATGACTGGCATCAACTGGTGCAGCATCCCCAGCACCATCATCGAAATGGGCTATATGACAAACGAAAGTGATGACGCCCAGATGGCCAACCCGGCCTTCCAGGAAACCATGGTCCAGGCCCTAGCCGACGGCATCGACGCCTACTTTGCCGAAGCGGATAAGACCTTCGCCTAACCATTTATAAACCTTCATAAAAATACGGCTTGCAGCCCGGTTTAGGAGCTGCAAGCCGTATTTTTATGCTTTTCTTACATTTTATCCGGTGCCTGGAAGCCCAGCAGGTCGATACAGGTCTCCAGAATGGATTTGGCCAGCGCGATCAGGGCCAGATAACCCTGGCGCTTCTCAGCGTCTTCCTCCGTCAGGATGCGGGTCTCGTGGTAGAAGCTGTTGACATAGCCTGCCAGCTCGTAGATATACGCGCAGATCAAATTCGGCGCTAGGTCGCGGTAAGCGGCGGTCAGCTGGTCGGCAAAGCGGGTGATGCCCAGCATCAGGTTCCGGGCGCTGTCATTCTCCGGCAGTGCGATGGGCAGCTGGCTAGCCTCGACACCGGCCTTGGCCAGGATTGACTTGACCCGGACGATGGTATAGAGGATATACGGTCCAGTGTTGCCCTCAAAGGCGGAGAAGCGATCCAGGTCGAAGATATAGTCCTTCGTCGGTTGGTTGCACAAATCGCCGTATTTCAGCGCGGCCAGGGCGATCATCTCCGCCGTGCGGCGCATCTGGGCCGGTTCGAC
>CAUBIP010000091.1 GCA_958436045.1 uncultured Oscillospiraceae bacterium
TCCTACCTATTATCTCTGATACCCTGAGATAGAAACGGATGCCACATTGATAACAACCAAAGGCAGTGCAGAAGTACCCCCTGACTTCTGCACTGTCCTTTTTTATCCCGCTGCCGGGACTTGACATTTCCTGCTTGGGGCCGTATAATAAAAGTGTGTATCTGTCCAAGCGGAAGCACGGGAAGCGCTGGTATGTTAAAACTGGTATGTTAAAAATAGGGACGTTGCAGCCGGATGCAAAGACGCAGCGCTGACCATAGAAATGGTCAAGTGCTGCTTTTTTTGTTCCGGCGTATATTTTAGAAGGCAGAAGGAGCGTATTATGCTGCAAATTTCACATCTGACAAAAACCTACGGCAAGAAAAATGCGGTCGATGATCTGAGCTTGGAAATCCGGCCAGGCGAGATCTACGGCTTTATCGGCCACAACGGCGCGGGCAAGACGACGACGATGAAGGCCGTCGCCGGGATCCTGCAGTTTGATGCAGGGGAGATCCGCATCGATGGCCAGTCTGTCCGGGAGGACCCGCTGGCCTGTAAGCGGAAATTGGCTTACATCCCGGATAACCCCGATCTGTACGAATTTATGACGGGCATTAAGTACTTAAATTTTATCGCGGATATTTTCGGCGTCAGCCCAGCGGCGCGGCAGACGCGTATTGCAGACTACGCTGCGCGTTTTGAGCTGACGCAGGATCTGGCCCAGCCCATTGCGGCTTATTCCCACGGGATGAAGCAGAAGCTGGCAATTATCGCCGCGTGGCTCCATGCGCCGAAGCTGATTTTGATGGACGAGCCGTTTGTCGGCCTGGACCCCAAGGCGGCGCATCTGCTCAAGGGGATGATGCGTGAGGCATGCACACAGGGCAGCGCGATCTTCTTCTCGACCCATGTCCTGGAGGTGGCAGAAAAGCTCTGCGATAAGGTCGCGATCATCAAAGAGGGCAAGCTCATCCGGTCCGGCACGATGGAAGAAGTCAAGGGCGACGATTCGCTGGAGCAGGTGTTCCTGGAACTGGAGGCGGAAGAATGCTGAAATTACTGCTGAAAAAGCAGCTGACGGAAATCTTCCGCAGCTACTTTTACGACGCCAAGAAAAATCGGGCCCGCTCCAAGGCTGGGACGGCTGCATATATCGCGCTGTTTGTGCTGTTGATGGTCGGTGTTCTGGGCGGGCTGTTTACGATGCTGTCGTTATCTCTCTGCAATACGATGCACGCGGCGGCGCTGGACTGGCTGTATTTTGCGATTCTGGGGCTGCTGGCAATCTTCTTGGGTGCGTTTGGCAGCGTGTTCAATACCTATGCCGGGCTGTATCTGGCCAAGGATAATGATCTTCTGCTCTCGATGCCCATCCCGGTGTCGGTGCTGATGGCGTCGCGGCTGCTGGGCGTTTATCTGATGGGCCTGATGTATTCCGGCGTGGTGCTGCTCCCGGCGGTGATCGTCTACTGGATCGTTGCTGCACCCAGTGCTGCGGCGGTAGTGGGCTCGATTTTGCTGGTGCTGCTGGTTTCCATCTTTGTTTTGACCCTTTCATGCGCCCTGGGCTGGGTCGTGGCGAAGATCAGTGTGAAGCTGAAAAACAAGAGCTTCCTCACTGTGCTGGCTGCGCTGGTTTTCTTTGGCCTTTACTATTTTGTCTATTTCAAGGCCCAGGCGGTGATTGGCGATTTGCAGCAGAACGCAGCGATCTATGGTGCGCAAATCAAGGGGTCGGTGTACCCTGTCTATCTGTTTGGCAGCGTCGGCGCCGGGGATGGCATCGCGATGCTGATCGTGACGGTCGTTGTGCTGGGGCTGTTTATTCTGCTGTGGCGGCTGCTTGCCCGGAGCTTTTTGCAGATCGCAACGGCCACGGGGGGAACTGCAAAACGGGTCTACCGGCAGCGGGAGGCCAAGCGCCGGAGCATCAGCGCGGCGCTGCTCCAGAAGGAGCTAGGACGGTTCACTGCAAGCCCCAGCTATATGCTCAACTGCGGCCTGGGCATTTTGATGCTCGTGGCGGGCGGCATTGTGCTGCTGTTTAAAGGGCAGGCTCTGGTCTCGCTTTTGGATGCGCTTCTGTCTGGCACGCGCGGTGCGCCGACGTTGGTGCTGTGTATGCTCCTGTGCTTCCTGGCGTCCATGAATCTGATGGCGGCGCCGTCGGTCTCGCTGGAGGGGAAGAGCATCTGGATGCTCCAGTCCCTGCCGGTGACACCGTGGCAGGTACTGTGGGCCAAGCTCTCTTTGCAGCTGCTGATGACGGCGCTTCCAGCGCTGTTCTGTACCATCTGTGCCATGATCGTATGCCCGATGACGGCGCTGGAGCGGCTGCTGCTTGTGGTGGTGCCGCTGTTGTATGTAGCGATGATGGCGCTGGTGAACCTCACACTGGGACTGAAGATGCCAAACCTACACTGGACCAGCGAGATCACGCCCATCAAGCAGAGCGGTGGCGTTCTGCTGGCGATGCTGATCGGCTTTGTCTATAGCCTGCTGCAGGCAGGGTATTTCCTGGCTGCCAAATGGATGAGCGCGGCCAGCTATCTGGGCTGCTACGCCGGACTGACGCTGGTCCTAGCGGCGCTGCTGCTGGGCTGGATAAAAAAGCGCGGCGGCGCGATCTTTGCCGCGCTGTGACGGCAACTTGTTCGTTTCTCCTTTTATAAATTCCATGCGCCCCTGCCTAGTCTGCTTGACTGGGCAGGGGCTTTTTGCACGATAGATGGAAAAAATTTCCGAAAAGGCATTGCCAAGTCGGAAATCGGCATTGCCGCCGCCTGGGGGATACGATAAACTAAAACTAGATACATGGAAAGCTGTAGAAACGACAAAAGGGAGGAAAACAATATGAGAAAACGGCTTTTGGCTTGTTTCCTTGCTCTGTGCTTGTGCGCAGCGTTGCTGCCGGCCTCTGCATTGGCCGCCTATACAGCGCCAGTGCAGCTCACATCCGTCCATGCAGCGGTGACTGCTCCCCAGGCGGGCATGGCGGTAGAGCAGGCTGCGGTGACAGTTTCGGATTCACATGACTATATCGCGTCCTATGAATGGAAAGAGGTGGCCGCTGCCGGGAGCACGACAGCCAGCAGATGGATGTTCCGGGAGGATACCTTTGATGCCGACCGCTGGTACTGCCTGGAGCTCACGTTGGCTGCAGATTTTGGCTTTGTGTTTGCCGATGATATTGCACTGGAAATCGAAGGAGCGGCGCAGACCAGCGCGCAAAAGCGCGGCGACGACTTAGATATCTATGCCTGGTACAGGCTGGGAGACCCGAAAACGACCACGATCCAGACAATTGAGGTGACGGAGGTCGCCGCGCCGACCGTCGGGATCAGTACATCCGCCTGGACCGATGCGATCGAAGCACAGGCAAAGCCAGGCGTAGGCTATACACTCTACTATGCCTCTGCCGTTAAATGGACCCAGGCGGGCGACAGCTCCCATTGGGAATTTGACAGCGATACGATTGCTGAAACAGAGGTTTACGGTGTGACGCTGTACCTGGAGACGGAAGCGGGGTACGCCTTTGCGGAGTCGCTGACCTCGGCCAAAATCAACGGACAGAACGCGAGAGTCTTAGAACAGAGCGTCGGCAGTGTGAGCCTCTTTCTGCCATTCGGTGACGTCACGATTACCAATGTGAAGGTGGCGAGCAAGACCTGGCCCATTGATGGCAATGCGATTAACAAGACACCGGAGAATTTTTATGCCCAGAAAAATGATGCCCGTGCCGCATATACCCTGGAGTCGGCAGCGTTCCAGATCTGGGAAAGCGGCAGTGGCTACCGGGACCTGACCGCGGCGGAGACGACCTTCGATCAGGCAAAAAGCTACCGTGTGATGGCGGTGCTGCAGGCGTGTGCGGGTGCTCGCTTTGCCGAGACAGTCACTGGTGATTTTAATGGAACTAGCGGCGTGACCTGTACTGTCTCGCCGGATGGCAAGACCTGCACCGTGACCCGGAGCTGCGCGGTGTATGATCCGATCTGCACCTACCCGGCAGCTGACCCGACAGCAAGTGTGAACGGCGTCACGCTCTACCGTAACGATCCTGTGGCGGGGCAGCCCTATGAGTTGGGGGAATTTGCCCCCACGGCGGGTGCTGTCTGGCTGCGGGGCGCAAGCGCTACGGCGGGGTGGTATGAAGTGCCCTATGTCGGCAGTACGACCCAGATTAAGCAGCTGAAAACCGGCGATACATTTGAAGACGGCAAGGTATATCTCGCGACCTTGCAGCTGCGCAACCAGGATGGTTTTCGGTTTGGTGACGGCTTCACGGTCACTTTTCGACAGAAGAATGAAAGTGCAAGCAATTATGCGCTGCTCAAATGTGTGAGCGATACGGCAAAGCACAAGGAATACAATGTCTGGTACACCGTGGGAGATGTCACCCCACAGCCAGTCACGGAGCTTGCCATCACCGGTCCCGCGCTGCAGCCAGACGGCAGCTTGGCGACCGACGATTTGACAGCGTTTTCTGTGGAAGACAGCGTGATTACAAGTGCTTCCTTCTATCAAAACACCGGGAACCTAAGTCTCCGGCTTGTGGCGTCGTCGGGCCACTATTTTGACCGTACTGTGATGGCAACCTACAATGGAGCGCCTGCCAGTATATCGTATGGATTTTTGGTCAGCAAATGGGATGTCGTGTATGTGATGGTGAATTTCAAAACACAGGAACTTACCGTCGCGGCAGATACGATTCAGGCGGAGAACAAAACCTATGACGGCACGACGGCGGCGACTCTCTCCGGTGGCAGTCTGCTCGGGCTGATCGACCCGGGCGACGATGTCAGAATTGATTATTCCGACGCTAAAGCGTCGTTTAACGATCCAAATGTTGGGGCGGGCAAAACGGTAACGGTCGCCGGTACGCTGCGTCTGACCGGCGCGGATGCCGGAAAATACCAGCTTTCCCAGCCAGACCTGACCGGTCTGACGGCGGATATCACGCCCTGCCAGAGTGTGACGGACCATACGCAGGCGGCCCAGACGGTCTACGCAGGGGAGGGCGCCTTCCAGACGGCAAGCTTTGGCGGCGTAAACGGAGAAACGGCGACTGGCACGACAACGTATACTGTCGACGGCCAGGAAAAAACCACAGCGCAGATCGAGGACCTACTGCGGCAGAGCGCCGTCGGTGCGCAGCTTTCCGTCGCCTATGCGTTTGCGGGGACGGGCAACTATGCCGGGGCGTCCGCCAGCGGTACGATCACCGTTACTGTGGTACGTCAAGTGACGAATCCGTTTACAGATGTCCCATCCGGCGCCTATTATGAAGAAGCAGTTCTCTGGGCAGTCGGAGAGGGCGTCACCAGCGGTACCTCGGCCACGACCTTCACTCCGGATGGCAGCTGCACCCGGGCACAGGCGGTCAGCTTCCTGTGGCGTATCGCGGGCCGGCCGGCGCCCAAGACCGGTACAATGCCCTTTGCAGATGTGAAAACGGGTGCTTACTATTATGACGCCGTACTGTGGGCGATGGAAAATGGCATCACCTACGGCACCTCCGCTGTGGCCTTCAGTCCGGATGCGACCTGTACCCGCGCGCAGATCGTCTCGTTCCTGTATCGGTACGTCGGCAGCCCTGCTGTGCAGAGCGGTGCGGTGTTCAGTGACGTCGGCGCGTCGGCCTACTATGCAGACGCAGTCGTCTGGGCAGCGACAAGCGGCGTGGCAGCCGGCATCGGCGGAGGCAAATTTGCACCCGACCAGAACTGCACAAGAGCGCAGATTGTGAGCTTCATCTACCGGATGCAGACAAAGTAACCGGCCCGCTGCCGGACCATATCAGCAGCGGCATCTAGAATACAAGCAACCCCGCAGCATAGGGCCTGATATGCTCCCTTTATGAGAGACAGTGAAACAAAAAACACTGTCAAACATGAAG
>CAUBIP010000092.1 GCA_958436045.1 uncultured Oscillospiraceae bacterium
ACGGGAAGGGAGGTCTGCGCGGTGGATCTATTGTTAGAGGTTTTAAACGGGCTGCCGGAATATCAGAGCCTGGTGGATTGCTGCCGGAGGAATCAAACGGTGGCTGTGACCGGCGCGGCGCAGATCAACCGGTCACACCTGATCGCGGCGTTGGCCCGGCAGCTGGACCGGCCGGTTGTCATCGTCTGCCAGGATGATATGGCGGCGGCCCGGACGGCGGCAGAGCTGCAGGCGTTTTTAGGAGGCCCGGTGGAAACGCTGCCGACCCGGGACCTAACCCTCTATGATGCGACGGTCGTCTCCCGGCAGTGGGAGCAGCAGCGGCTGCGGCAGCTCTACGACCTGGCCCAAGGGCGTACCCGTGTGCAGATCATGTCGGCAGAAGCGGCGGTGCTGCGGACGGTCCCCCGGGCCCAGCTGCAGGCGGCAGCCATTACGCTGCACTGCGGTATGCAGCTTGAACCGGCGGCACTGGCCCGGCGGCTGTTGGCCAGTGGATATACCCGGGGCAGCCTGGTCGAGGGTGTCGGGCAATTTGCCATGCGCGGCGGCATCGTGGACGTCTTTTCTCCGGCCAGAGACGCGCCGGTCCGGATCGAATTTTTCGGCGACGAAGTGGATACCATGGGCCAATTCGATGCGCAGACCCAGCGGCGGACGGAGAATCTGGAGGCACTGACGATCCTGCCAGTGGCTGAATGCCTGCCGCAGCTGCACCCCGGCGGTATCGCGGGGCTGTGTGCAGATTTAGAAGCGCTGATCGCCCGGCAGCAGCGCCGGCGTCATCCCAATGAAGCGCTGCTGCAGACTCTGCGGCAGGACAGAGAGCGCCTGGAAAACGGTGAGGATCTCCCGGCGGCGGACCGTTATATGGCGCTGATCTACCCGGCGCTTGCTACAGCGTTGGATTATGCGCCGGAGGACGCGATCATCCTGCTGTGCGACCACGGGAATATCCGCCGGGCCATCCGGCAGCAGCAGGACCAGATGGGGCAACTGCTGGACGGCCTGCTGGAGACGGGGCAGTTGGCTGGGGAGCTCTGCGATTTTTACAGTCCCTGGGAGCAGCTGTGCCAAAACCTGACCCCGCGGCAGACGGTCTATCTGGATGCCTTCCTGGCGGCCAGTTACCCAGAACAGCCCGCGCCCCAGAAGCTGCTGGCAATCAATGCCAAGCAGTTGCCCTGCTACGGCGGCAGCGTGGAGACTGCGGCGGCGGACCTGGCGTTTTACCGCAAGGAGCGCTATGCATGCCTGGTCCTGTGCGGCAACCGCCGCCGGGGCGAGATCCTGCACGATATGCTGCGGGAGCGGGAGATCCCGGCCATCCTGGCCTTCCCACTGACACAGCTGCCCCCCGCTGGGACGATCTATCTGACAGACGGCACCCTGCCCGCAGGTATGGAATACCCGGCGCTGCACCTGGCGGTGCTTTCAGAAGGGCAGCTGCTGCGGAAGAAACCGGCCCGGCGGCCGAAGGCGCCTGTCAAGGCATCCAACCGGCAGAAGCTGCGCTCATTTACGGACCTGACGCCGGGCGACCTCGTCGTCCATACCTATCACGGCATTGGCCGTTATGAGGGAATGGAGCAGATGAAGCTGGATGGTGTGGTAAAGGATTATATCAAGATCTCTTACCAGGGGACAGATGTGCTCTATGTCCCGGCGACGCAGCTGGATCTGGTCTCCAAATACATCGGCGCCGGGGAAAACGGCGCGGTGCGGCTGAACAAGCTGGGCACGGACGCTTGGGAGAAGACGAAGGCCAAGGCAAAAAAATCGGCCAAGGATATGGCGGCGAAGCTGATCAAGCTCTACGCCGAGCGCAAACGCCGCCCGGGCTATGCCTTTTCGCCGGATACGCCCTGGCAGGCGGAGTTTGAGGAGAACTTTGCCTATGTGGAGACGGACGATCAGCTGCGCTGCATCGCCGAGATCAAGCAGGATATGCAGCAGTCCACGCCGATGGACCGGCTTCTGTGCGGCGATGTCGGCTTTGGTAAGACAGAGGTCGCGATGCGGGCGGCGATGAAGGCGATTTTGGACAGCAAGCAGGTGGCCATCCTGGTCCCGACGACGGTCCTGGCCCGGCAGCATTATCTGACGGCAAAGCAGCGGTTTGCCGGGTTCCCGGTCAATATCGAGAGTTTCAGCCGGTTTAGTACAGCGGCGCAGCAGCGGCAGACGATCGCCGGGCTGCGCAGCGGCGCGGTGGATCTTGTAGTCGGGACGCATAAGCTGCTGCAAAAGGAGATCGAATTCAAAAACCTGGGCCTACTCATCGTAGACGAGGAGCAGCGCTTCGGCGTGACCCATAAGGAGCGGCTCAAGGAGATGAGCGCCGGGGTGGATGTGCTGACGCTGTCTGCCACGCCAATTCCCCGGACGCTGAATATGGCCCTGTCCGGCCTGCGGGATATGTCGACCATCGAGCAGCCGCCCCAGGACCGGTACCCGGTGCAGACCTATGTGATGGAGTATGCCCAGCCGGTGCTGGACGAGGCGATGCGGCGGGAGCTGGCCCGGGGCGGGCAGGTATATTATCTGCACAACCGGGTCGAGAGCATCGAGCAGACGGCGGCGGGCATCAAGCGCCGTATCCCGGAGGCGGAGGTCGCTGTGGGGCACGGAAAAATGACCCAGGAGCAGCTCTCCGACGTTATGCAGCGCATGGCCGATGGCGATGCGCAGATCCTGGTCTGCACGACGATCATTGAGACGGGCATTGATATACCCAATGTCAACACCTTGATCATTGAGGACGCCGATCATTTCGGCCTGGCGCAGCTGCATCAGCTGCGGGGCCGCGTGGGCCGCAGCAGCCGCCACGCCTTTGCTTACCTGACCTTCCGCCGGGGCAAGACTCTCTCGGAGGTGGCGGAAAAGCGCCTGACGGCCATTCGGGATTTTGCCGCCTTTGGCTCCGGCTTTAAGATCGCCATGCGTGATCTAGAGATCCGCGGCGCGGGCAATCTCCTGGGCGCGGAGCAATCCGGCCATATGATGACCGTGGGCTACGATATGTACCTGCAGCTGCTGGAGGATGCCGTCCTGGAAGAGCAGGGCGAGGAGAGAAAGAAGGAACCGGTCTGTACGGCGGACCTGGCGGTGACGGCGAATATCGCTGAGGCGTACGTCCCCGACGGCGAGCAGCGGATGGACCTGTACCGCCGGATGGCGGCGGTCCGCAGTCGGGCCGATGCCGACGATCTGCTTGATGAGATCGTCGACCGCTATGGTGACCCGCCCAAGGGCGTGATGAATCTGCTGGCGGTGGCGCTGCTGCGGGCCAGAGCCGCGGCGGCAGGCGTCGCGGATATCTCGCAAAAGGGCGCGGAGCTGCTCTTTACCATGGCGGAATTTGACTTTGCCGCCGTCTCAGATCTCAGCGCGGAGCCGGTCTGGAAGGGCCGGGTGCGGATGCTGCCTAAGGCGGAGAAGCCGATCCTCGCCGTGCGCCTGGCAAAGGCGGAGCAGCCGCTGCGTCTTGCGGAGCAATTTGTCGATGCCTACCGGCAGCGCCATGCGGGCACAACTTAAAAAAATCCTAAGATTTTTAGATTAGGATTGCATTTTTGGGAAGGCATCTACTATAATAAATAGCGAACGAGGATAGATGCAGTAGAAGCACGCCGATGGGCGTCGATTTAGTGAGGCAGAGGGGGAACTCAAAATTAAAAAGAAGAAAAATGCAGCCGCCCCGGCGGGGCAGAGCATTGCAGAGAAAAAGGCTGCGCAGAAAAACGCCGGGTATGACCGCGGCGCGGTAGAAAAGGAGATGTATCGCCAGTATGGCGTGGAGCGGGATGCGCCCACCGGCAGTTTGCCGTCGCATGACGTGCAGGACCAGCTGGTCAACGCGATCCTAGACGAAGAGCTGGGCAGAGACCGCCCGGACGAGGCCCCGGCGCAGGAAACTACATCGGAGCCTGATCTGCAGCCCGATGCGGCGCTGCCGCCGGAGGATGGGGCGCAGGACCCGGCGGATCTGTCGTCCCAGCCGAAAAAGCGGGGCAAGCGGATTGCCATCATCGCGGGGATCGTCGTCGCGGTGCTGGCGCTGGCCTATGGCGCGCTGGCGCTGCTGGACTCTGGCCGGATTTTGGAAAATGTCGTCGTCGCAGGCGTCGATGTCGGCGGAATGCGCAAGGCGGAGGCCATTACAGCGGTGGACGCTGTCGCGGCGGCGTATGAGCAGAATACGATGACGCTACATTTTTCCGACGGCGACGAGCGCATCACGCCGCAGCAGAGCAAGCTGCAGCTGGATGTCAAGGGCGCAGTGGGCGCGGCGTACCGCTATGGCCGGGTCCTGGGGGTTTCCATCCCTGGTGTGACGAAGGCCCCGGCGAAAAAGACGGCGGTGGATGTGGAAAAATATCTCTCGCTGGATGAGGATGCCATCAAGACGCTGCTGCAAAAGCGGGCGGAGGCGGCGGAGAGCAAGCTCTCCCAGCCCACGGTCGAAGTGAAGCCTATGGACGAAGCCCCGGCCAGCGACGATGCGCAGACGTCGGACACGTCGTCAGATGCCTCAGAGGACACGCCGGAGGCCAGCGCGGACGCCGGGACCGGCAAAGCACCGCAGCTGATGACAATCACCCTGGGCACGGCGGATCGCCGCTTGGATGTCGATGCGGCCTACCGGCAGATTTTAGAGGCCTACGGCGTCAATGATTTTAACGATGTGACCATCGACTATGACGAGACCCTGCCGGAGCAGGTTGATGTGCAGGCACTGTACGACCAGTACTGTACCCCGGCGGCGGATGCCTATTATGATACCGAGACCTACAGCATCGTTCCGGAGGTTCTGGGCTATGGCTTTGACCTGGACGAGGTGACAAAGCAGGTAGCCGAGGCCGAAGAGGGCACCATTCTGCTGATCGAATTGAAAGATATGCCCCCGGAGATGACGGAGGAGAAGCTGAAGGAGTCCCTGTTCTCGGACGACCTGGGCTCCTATGATAGCCCGCATACGGCGATCCCCGCCCGGACGAAAAACCTGGAGCTGGCCTGCGCAGCCATCGACGGGACGATTCTGAACCCCGGCGATGTCTTCTCGTTTAACGACGTGGTCGGCGAGCGGACCAGCGAAAAGGGCTACCGGCCAGCGGCGATCTACACCAGCGGCACGACGACGGATGAAGTCGGCGGCGGTGTCTGCCAGGTGGCGTCAACGATCTATATGTGTGCGCTGAAGGCGGATCTGGAGATCGTTGAGCGGGCGTGCCACCAGTTTACGGTGACATATGTCCCCATGGGGATGGATGCGACGGTCTACTGGGGCTATCAGGATTTCAAATTCCGGAATAACACGGAATACCCCATCCGGGTGGACGCCAGCGTCTCAGGCGGGTATGTGCACATCAAGCTCTGCGGGACGGAGACAAAGGATTACACCATCGAGATGACCTATGAGATCCTCTCGACCAGCAGCCCGACGACGATCGAGCGTGTCATCACTGACGGCAGCTATGCCAACGGCGAGGTGATCCAGGCGCCGCATACGGGCTATCGGGTCGTTTCCTATAAGCATAAGATTGGCGCGGATGGCAAGGAGATCTCCTGCGACGTCGAGGCATACAGCACGTATATTAAGACGGACCGCATCATTGCCGTCGTCCAGCGGCCCAGTACGCCGAGTACTCCCAGCGCCCCGGATACGCCGAGTACGCCGGATACGCCGAGCACACCCAATACCCCTGGTGATTCGGGAGGCGGCGATTCCGGTGGCACGACCCCCGGCGGAGACGCCGGAGGCGGAACAACG
>CAUBIP010000093.1 GCA_958436045.1 uncultured Oscillospiraceae bacterium
ACTTGTCGGTATGGTCGCCGATGATCTTGATGGAGTTCTTGTTGGCGCCCACGGTGCCGTCGCCGCCCAGGCCCCAGAACTTGCACTCGATGGTGCCTTCCGCGGCGGTGTTGGGGGCTTCGTGCTCCTCGAGGGAGAGGTTCGTGACGTCGTCGACGATGCCGATGGTGAACTGACGCTTCATCTCGCTCTTTGCCAGCTCTTCGTAGACGGCAAAGACAGAGGCGGGAGGCGTATCCTTGGAGCCGAGGCCGTAGCGGCCGCCGATGACCTGGATGTCAGCCTTGCCAGCGTTGGCCAGTGCCGTGACAACGTCCAGATACAGGGGTTCGCCCTGGGCGCCGGGTTCCTTCGTGCGGTCGAGGACCGCGATCTTCTTGCAGGACGCGGGGATGGCAGCCAGCAGCTTTTCCGGAACGAAGGGGCGGAACAGGCGGACCTTGACCAGGCCGACCTTCTGACCCTGGGCGTTCAGATAGTCGATGACTTCCTCTGCCACGTCGCAGATGGAGCCCATGGCGATGATCACGCGGTCCGCGTCAGCAGCGCCGTAGTAGTTGAAGAGCTGATAGTCGGTGCCGAGCTTGGCGTTGACCTTGCCCATATACTCTTCCACGATGGCGGGCAGCGCGTCATAGTACTTGTTGCACGCTTCACGATGCTGGAAGAAGATATCGCCATTTTCATGGCTGCCGCGCATGGCGGGGCGCTCGGGGTTCAGACAGTGCTTGCGGAACGCTTCGACAGCGTCCATATCGCACATTTCCTTCAGGTCGTCATAATCCCAGACTTCGATTTTCTGGATCTCATGGGAGGTACGGAAGCCGTCAAAGAAGTTGATGAACGGCACACGGCCCTTAATCGCCGCCAGGTGCGCAACAGCGCCCAGATCCATGACTTCCTGCTGGTTCGTCTCGCACAGCATAGCGAAGCCGGTCTGACGACAGGCGTAGACGTCGGAATGATCGCCGAAGATGTTCAGCGCGTGGGAGGCGACCGTTCTGGCAGAGACATGGAACACGGCAGGCAGCAGCTCGCCCGCGATCTTATACATATTCGGAATCATCAGCAGAAGACCCTGGGAAGCGGTATAAGTCGTCGTCAGAGCGCCGGCGGCCAGAGAACCGTGCACCGTACCGGCTGCGCCGGCCTCGGACTGCATTTCCACAACCTTGACCCGGTTGCCAAAGATATTTTCACGGCCAGCAGCGGACCACTGATCGACATAGTCGGCCATGGGGCTGGAGGGGGTGATGGGATAAATGCCGGCTACCTCGGTGAAGGCATAGCTGACATGTGCGGCGGCAGTATTGCCGTCCATTGTAAGTTTCTTTCTTGCCAAATTAAATACCTCCTAAAGTATTTTAATTTTACAGCTTCTATTTTAACACGGCAAATCGGATTTGTAAATTGGAATTTCCGGGAGAAGAACCGTTTTCCCCGGGAATTTCCCGCTGTTTTCTGCCGCGGCCGGGATTTGGCGGCGGTTTTTCCTTCTTTTGACAGGAGGCGGTTGGAATTGCTTGTGTTTTGGGCATATTTGTGGTAAAATACACCTCTGGCAGCGCACGCGAAACGCCGCGCCGCCGTGTATTACGATGGGAGGAACCACTATGGGCCTGAGAGAGGAAATCAGCCGCCGCCGGACCTTTGCGATCATCTCGCACCCCGACGCCGGCAAAACGACGCTGACGGAGAAGTTTTTGCTGTACGGCGGCGCCATTGCCCAGGCGGGCGCGGTCAAGGGCAAGAAGAACCGTCGGGCCGCCGTGTCCGACTGGATGGAAATTGAAAAGCAGCGCGGCATTTCGGTCACATCGTCCGTCATGCAGTTTCAATACGCGGGCTTCTGCATCAATATCCTCGATACCCCGGGCCACCAGGACTTCTCCGAGGATACGTACCGGACCTTAATGGCCGCCGACGCCGCCGTCATGGTCATTGACGGCAGCAAGGGCGTCGAAGCGCAGACCCGCAAGCTGTTCAAGGTCTGCGCCATGCGGCATATCCCGATTTTTACCTTTGTAAACAAAATGGATCGCGACGCCAAGGACCCCTTCGACCTTCTGGACGAATTAGAGCGGGAGCTTGGCATTGAGACCTACGCCATGAACTGGCCCATCGGCTCCGGCAAGGAGTTTCAGGGCGTCTATGACCGGCACAACGGTCAACTGCTATTCTTCTCCGGCGTCTCCGGCAAGAACCGGGCCGACAAGCTGGAGATCGAGCTAGCCGACCCGAAGGTCGGTGACATGATCGGCCAGGCCCGGCACGAGCAGCTGATGGAGGAGATCGAGCTCCTCGGCGCGGGCCGGGAATTTTCCATGGAAGAGGTCCGGGCCGGCAGCCTGAGCCCGGTGTTCTTCGGCTCCGCGCTGACGAATTTCGGCGTCGAGCCGTTTTTGGAGGAATTCCTGCGCCTGACCCCCCCGCCCCTGGCAAGAACCGCCGACTGCGGGACGATCGACGTCTTCCAGCCGGAGTTTTCCGCCTTCGTCTTTAAAATTCAAGCTAATATGAACAAGGCCCACCGGGACCGGCTGGCCTTCCTGCGCATCTGCTCCGGCAAATTCGAGCGGGACCGGGAGTATTACCATGTCCAGGGCGGCAAAAAAATGCGCCTGTCGCAGCCGCAGCAGCTGATGGCCCAGGAGCGGGAGATCGTCGACGAGGCCTACGCTGGGGATATCATCGGCGTGTTCGACCCGGGCATCTTCTCCATCGGCGATACCATCACCGTCCCGGGGCAGAAATTCCGCTTCTCCGGCATCCCGACCTTTGCCCCGGAGCATTTCTGCCGCGTCTCGCCGAAGGATACGATGAAACGCAAGCAGTTTATCAAGGGCACCGAGCAGATCGCGCAAGAAGGCGCCATCCAGATCTTCAAGGTGCCGAATACCGGTATGGAGGAGGTCATCGTCGGCGTCGTCGGTACGCTGCAGTTTGATGTCTTCCAGTACCGGATGCGCAGCGAGTACGGTGTGGAGCTGCGGATGGACCATCTGCCCTATGAAGAGCTGCGGTTCATCACCGCCTGCCCGGTGCAGGATATGCAGGACCTCAACCTCTCCAGCGACGTCGAGCTGCTGGAGGATTACCGCGGCAACCGCCTGCTGGTCTTTACGTCCTACTGGGCCATCGACTTTACCATCAAGCGCAATCCCGGCCTGGAGCTGGCCGAGGCGCTGCAGCAGCGCGGGGAGGTCTAACGCATGGAACGATATCACGGCCGCCCGGCAGAGAAGACCGGCCGCCTGGAAAAGGAGCTCCGCTGCTACGACGCGCTGGATGCGCTTGGCATCGCCTATGACCGGGTCGATCATCCCCACGCGGATACCATCGACGCCTGCCTTGCCATTGAGGGCTGCCTAGGCGCGAAGATCTGCAAAAATCTCTTTCTCTGCAACCGGCAGAAGACGGAATTTTACCTTCTGCTGCTGCCCGGGGATAAGCCCTTCCAGACGAAGGTCTTCTCCAAGCTGATTGGCGTCAGCCGTCTCTCCTTTGCCGATGCCGATGCGATGCTGCACTATCTGGATATCACCCCCGGCTCCGTCAGCATTCTTGGCCTGATGAACGACCGGGAAAAGGCCCTGCATGTCTATATCGACCGGGAGGTCGCGTCTGACCCCTGGCTCGGCGCGCATCCATGCATCAACACCAGCACCCTCCGCCTGGAGACCGCCACCGTCTTGGATCGCTTTGTCCCCTGGACCGGTCATACCGCCACGGTGATCGACCTGCCGCGAGAATAAAGTCAAACGCGACTCCGCTGTATAAGCTTGAGTGAAAAATCAGCACGCTGTGTAAGCTTGAGTAACAAAATCAGAGATTTTGACGCTCGCTTAAGATTTTGACGCTCGCTTACCGCTACGCTGGGCTCGCGTTTGAGGGGATCGCACCCTGCTGCGCGCATAATTCCCACGCTGCGCGTGGAAATTCCACAGCGCTGCATGGGTTCGACTTGACCAAACGCGCTGCGCAAAGCTTGCGTGTTTGGAGTCTCACCCAACTTGCAGGGCGAGAAGTATTTTTCCCGACGTATCCGCCGCCGGAAAAAATAATTTTGACTTGATTTGCGCCGTGCGCGGCGCAAACTCTGCGAGGCTTTTGGGGCCACACGCAAATCGCCCCGCCGACAGCCGTCGGCGGGGCGCTTGTACGTTATCGCTCGCTTGTCAGAAAATATCGCAGAGGGAATACTCGCCAAAATCTAAAATCTTGCCTGTCTGATACGCGACCCGCTTGTGGAAGACGGGGCCGTCCACCACCAGGGTGTGGTACTCCCCGTTTTCGCCGCACAGGTCGATACCGCAGCGTTCCATCTCCGCCAGGACGTCCTCATCTAGGACGCGGCCCAGAAGCGACCGGGGCAGCAGCGTATTGTTCAGCGATTTGATGACGCACCGGTAGCCCAGGGCCAGCACCTCCCGGACATTTTCTTCCCTTCCCCGCTGCCACAGAGGGTAATACGCTTCTAGGCCGACATTGCGGCAGCGCTCCTCGCCCCAGGCCCGGTGGCCCTCGATATCAATATCACCGAAGCAGACCGCCTCCGCGCCCTGCGCCTTCGCCTCGCGCAGCGCCGCCTCCATGGAAAGGTGATACGTCTCCCCCGCCGTGTCGACGGGCAGGAGCGGGATCTGCAGCGCCTCGGCATAGCGGGCCAGCAGCGCATGATCCGCCCCGTGGAAATAGGACCGCCCGGCCTCCGGGTTGAACATCACCAGCAGCGCCAGCGGCGTATGCCCCGCCGCCAGCATCTTATGCAGCGCCAGGGTGCTGTCCTTCCCGCAGCTGTAGGACATGACAAAGGTTTTTCCGCGTTCCATTATTTTTCCGCCTTTCTCGCCCGGACCCGGGCTTTTTTTCAGCATAGCAGATGCACGCTAAAATGTCCAGGCAAAAAAAAACTGTGCCGCCGCCCAAAGCCGGACGCGCGGCACGCGTTTTATTCTGCGCGGGGTCAGTCCTCCCGCTCGATGGCGCTGACGGGGCATTCGTCCATCGCCAGCTGGCAGCTGGCGCAAAACTCCGCCGGGACAGGGCCCGCGCTGGCCTTGGCCACGCCGTCTTCCGTCATGGAGAAGATCTCCGGGCAGGTGGACGCGCACAGGCCGCAGCCGATGCAGTTTTCATTGACAAAAAATTTCATATCCTTCGCCTCCTTCTGTCACACCGCTAGTGTGCGCAAAAGATTGCAAAACTATGACCGCCGCCCCAGATGGAACAGTCCGCTCACCCCCGCCGCCAGCAGGCACCCCACCAGGCTGGAGAAAAACCGCCAGAGGGCATAGACCGTATTGCTGTAACGCCCGGTGGCGACGATCACCAGCAGATACGTGATGCAGCCCACCCGGCAGTCCATGGGCGCCATACCGCAGACGCGGCACAGCACCAGGCTCAGCAGCGTCCCCGCCATCGCCAGCGGGATATAGGCAAGCGGCGCCTGGCCCATCAGCCCATGTAAAAAGACGATGAGGACCCCCGTCAGCCCGCAGAGCAGGATGCCCCGCAGCCGCAGCAGCCCCAGCCGGACGCTCTGGGCCGTCCCCGCTTGGGCGCACATCAGCGCGCAGGTACAGGTGGCCAGAATTTGTAGCTTTGGCCACAGCATAC
>CAUBIP010000094.1 GCA_958436045.1 uncultured Oscillospiraceae bacterium
GGAGATCCCGTCCATCATCTGCAGAACCTTCCGCTCCCTGGGGCTGCGCCGGTTCCAGATCCGGGTGAATAACCGAAAGATTTTGAACGGCTTCTATGCTATGCAGGGCCTTTCCGCCGTGGCGGGGGATATCATGCGCACGGTGGATAAGCTGGATAAGATCGGCGCGGAGAATGTCCGCAAGATTTTGGAGGACGATCTGCAGCTGCATCCGGAGCAGGCCGCGCGCATCCTGGACTTCATGGCCATCTCCGGCACGAATGAAGAGGTCCTGGCGGCGCTGGCCGCCTACCAGGGCAGAGATGAGGTCTTTGACCAGGGCCTGGCAGAGCTGACGCAGGTGGTGCAGTATCTGGCGGGCTTCGGCGTCCCGGCGGAGAATTTCGCCGTAGACCTGACCATCGCCCGGGGCCTGGACTATTACACCGGGACAGTTTACGAGACCGTCCTGCTGGATCATCCGGAGATCGGCTCCGTCTGCTCTGGCGGGCGGTATGACAACCTGGCGGAGTATTATACGGACCGGCAGCTGCCGGGCGTCGGCATCTCCATCGGGCTGACGCGGCTGTTTTACGTCCTGGGTGAGCAGGGGCTGCTGAACCCGGCGTTGCCGGTGGCGCCCTGCGATGTCATTATCTTACCGATGGGCGAGGAGATGGCCCCGGCCATCCAGCTGGCGACCCAATTCCGGCAGCAGGGCATCCGGGTACAGCTCTACGCCGAGCAGAAGAAATTCAAGGCGAAGCTGCAATACGCCAATAAAATGGGCATCCGCTTCGCCGCCCTGTTGGGCGAGGACGAGATCGCCGCTGGGACAGTCGCCCTCAAGGACCTGGCCACTGGCCAGCAGGAGGCGCTGACGCCGGAGGCTGCTGCGTCCCGCATCCAGGAGACGATGGCGGAGGCCAATCAGGGCCCGATCATCTTAGAATAATGAGAAAGAAAGAGGGAACGAGCATGTTTCAATCCAGAACGCATACGTGCAACGAGCTGCGCCTGGCCGACGCTGGGAAGCAGGTGAAGATCGTCGGTTGGATGGAGAACGTCCGCGAGGTCGGCGCGAATTTTGCCTTCGTCGTCGTCCGTGACTTCTACGGCACGACCCAGGTCGTCATTGAGACGGCAGAGATGCTGCAGATCGTTAAGCGTGTCAACAAAGAATCCACCATCGCGGTGACGGGCACCGTCCGGGAGCGGGCGAGCAAGAATCCGAAGCTGGCCACCGGCGAGATCGAGGTCGTGCCGGAGAAGATCGAAATTCTCGGCCGCTGCCGCCACAATGAGCTGCCCTTTGAGATCAACCGCAGCCGGGATGCCGATGAGATGGTGCGCCTAAAGTACCGGTATCTGGATCTGCGCAACCCGGCGGTCAAGAATAATATCGTGCTGCGCTGCAATGTCGTCGCGGCGCTGCGCCAGGCAATGACGGCCCACGGCTTCCTGGAGATCACGACGCCGATCTTGACGGCCTCCAGCCCCGAGGGCGCGCGGGACTATCTCGTCCCGGCCCGGAAGCACCCGGGGAAATTCTACGCGCTGCCCCAGGCCCCGCAGCAGTTCAAGCAGCTGCTGATGACGGCGGGCTTCGACCGCTATTTCCAGATCGCCCCCTGCTTCCGCGATGAGGATGCCCGCGGCGACCGCAGCCCCGGTGAATTCTACCAGCTGGATATGGAGATGGCGTTTGCCGATCAGGACGATGTCTTCGCCGTCTTGGAGGATGTGCTACCGCCAATCTTCGCCAAGTACGGCGCGTACCATGTCGCGTCGGATGCGCCGTTCCGCCGCATCGCCTACCGGGATGCCATGGACCGCTACGGCTCGGATAAGCCGGACCTGCGGATCGACCTGGAGGTGCAGGATATGACGGCCCTTGTCGCGGGCAGCGAGTTTGCGCCCTTTGCGGCGGGCAATACGGTCAAGGCCATCGTCGTGCCGGATTGCAGCTTGGCGCGGAAGGCTGTCGATAAGCTCTGCAACGAGGTCGAGGTCCAGGCGGGGAACAAGCCCTACTGGTTCAAGGTCGATGAGAGCGGCAATTTTGCCGGCGGCATTTCCAAATTCCTGACGGAAAAACAGGCGGAGATCACTGCGGCGCTGGGCCTGACGCCGGGTTGCTTTGTCGGCGTGACGGCGGGCAAGAAGCTGGCGGCCCAGAAGACGGCGGGTGTCCTGCGCGCCAAGCTGGGCGCGGCGGTCCCCGGTCATATGGACAAGGAGCGCTACGAGTTCTGCTGGATCGTCGACTTCCCCATGTACGAGATCGGCGAGGAGAGCGGCGAGCTGGAATTCTGCCACAACCCCTTCTCCATGCCCAACGGCGGCCTGGAGATCCTGGAAAAGGCCGAGCGGGGCGAGGTCGACCCGTTGAGCATCACCGCCTTCCAGTACGACCTGGTCTGCAACGGCGTGGAGCTCAGCTCCGGCGCGGTGCGGAACCATGAGCCGGATATCATGGTCAAGGCATTTGAGTTGGTCCGCCTCGGCGAGGCGGATGTCAAGGCCAAATTCCCGGCCATGTACAACGCCTTTACCTACGGTGCGCCCCCCCATGCGGGCATTGCGCCGGGCGTGGACCGGATGGTCATGCTGCTGGCAGGGGAGGACTCCATCCGGGAAATTATCCCGTTCCCGATGAACAAGAACGCCCAAGACGTCATGATGAACGCCCCGACCCCGGTAGAACAGAAGCAGCTGGACGAGGTGCATATCGCGATTGTCGCGCCGGAGGAATAAACGCGTTAAGCCCGGGGCAGCCGATGCCCCGGGCTTTGCTGCGCCTGCCTGCGCGGTGTAATCAAAAATCGAACCGGCTGCAAGCGGAACTTGCAGCCGGTTCGAGCGTTGTGTAAGGCGTCTTTATGTTGGCCGGGCTGGATGCTGCGCCCGGGAACATATACGGCAGGCGGCGACGGTCAGTCAGCGCACTGCTGGAGGTATTCCGCGGTCAGCGGGATCTTGCGCATATTGCCGCGGCGGAGGAAATCAAACCCGGCGTCAAAGAGCATCTGACGGCACTGGGCCATATCCATACCGCGGTGCCCAGAGGTATCCTGGGCGCTGTCGCGCGGGTTGGAGCCGGACTCTGCCATGATGAGGTTGGCGCCGCACTGCAGGCCGGGCAGGGACGGCTCATGGACCATCATAAACGGGTGGCCGACGTTACAGAACGCCAGCGTGATACACGCCACAATGTGGGCCAGGCGCTCCTGGCTGATCGTGCCCAGGTGCGCCATCGGCGAACCGGGGACGGCGACGCGCGGCATGGCCGCGTTGATATCCAGCCCCAGGTCGATGGCGAGGAAGACACTGTCGACCAACTCATCGACCGTGTGCTCCGGGCCGATGGGCTCGCAGCAGGTAAAGACCTTGAGACCTGCCTCCTTGGCGTGGCGCATCGTTGCGATGCGGTCCTCCGGGCGCAGCTCTGTGTCCGTCCCTTCGCGGAGACGGCAGACGTGGTAGATGCCTTCCACACCCATGGCGGCCGCCTCCTGGAGGAAGTCCGGGCCGCTGTCGCCGATGTTCAGCCACACTTGCGTGCCGTGGGGAACTGTGTCCAGCGCGCAGCGGGTCATCTCCAGCAGGAAGTCCTGGTCATAGTTGTGCATTGTGACCAGGGTGATGCCGTAGACGTCATCATGGGCGCAAAACTCCTGAATTTTATGCGCCAGCGTGGCTTTGTCCATCCGGTAGGGTTCAAAATCGGTGTGCTCATAGCCGAAGGAGCAGAAGCGGCAGCCGCCGGGGCAGGGAGAGATCTCGATGCCGATGGAGCCGAGGATGGCCGCGGAATTTTCCGTCCACAGCCGGGTCAGCATAGCGGCGCTTTGCCGGATGTACTTGGAGAATAGACTGTGCTCGTCAATGCGCAGCAGATACCGCAGATTGCTGCGGCTCATGCGAACGCCGCTCCAGGCCTTTTCCAGAATTGTCTTGAGGGCGACACTGGCCATGGGAGTTTCAAACATGGTGGTTACCTCTCAAATATGAATTAGTACTTGCCGTAGGTCCGTGCTTCTTCGACGATGACGCGGGCGTAATGATCGGGCAGCTGTGCCGGATATTCGCAGCCGGTGGAGAGGATGAAGCCACCGTTTTTCTTGTAAGCGTCCATCTCGCGGCGGCATTCGGCACGAATCTGCTCTTCCGTATCGGTGACGATATTGGAGGGCGGGACGCTGCCGATGATGGTGATCTGGTCGCCGTACTTCTCCTTGCACTCTTCCATCGTCTTGCAGTCGGGCGGGAGGAAGAGGGTGGAGATGGCCTGCGGGTGCATCCGCTCGATCTGCTCCTTGAAGTAGATGCCGTCGCCGCAGTTGTGGATCATGACCATGGTGTCCTTAGAATGGACAAGCTCAGCCAGCTCCTGGATGTACGGGCCTTCCCACTCGTCCCACATGGAGGCGCGCATGATGGTCTGGGAGGCGTAGAGCGTATCGAACATAATTGCATGGCAGCCGGATTCTTCGATCAGGGCCGTGCAGTAGTCCTTGAGTGTGTCAGTGACATTGCGCAGTGCCTGGTGGACCTTCTCCGGGCATTTACGCAGGAACTTGAACATGGGAGCTAGGCCTGTCATCATACTCAGAACACCCAGAGGCCCAAAGACGAAGGCGACGATGGGGGTGTCCTTGCCCTTGGCGTCGTAGAGCATCTTGACCAGCTTCAGGTGGCCGCTCATCCGGCGGGTCTTGCGCGGGTCGAGACGGATGACCTTGTCAAAGTCCTCGGGCTTGGTGATGAAGTGCTCCTTTGTATCCGGGCCAGCAGCGGCATCGGTCGGGTAGCGCATCTTCATGCCCCAGTCGGCAGCCTCAACAGAGAGGTCGACGAGGGAGCAGATGACGTCCAGCCCCAGCTCTTCTGTGGCTTTGATGATGGATTCGGCGCACTTTTCTTCATTCAGGGTCCATTCGGCGTAGTCGATGCCCGTGTAGATCCGGGAGATGCTGTTGCACAGCGGATAAGCGGGGACATGGTCAGGCTCCTGGTGGTTCAGGACCGCGATAACTCTTTCTAATGATGTCATGTGTGGTTCCTCCTGTGGTTTTTGTGGTTTTTGTTGTGTAAAATTACCATATGCAATCTCTGCATATAACCCCAGTAAAAATTTTAGGTGATGCGGGGCATAATTGCAATAAGAAAAACTGAAACCAGCTAAAAATTGGAATACTATCTGAAAGCATTTGACGAGTGCCTACAAAAAGTTGGTGATTTTGCCTATGGCAGTCGTTGACAACTGCGACGCTATAGATAATATAATAAAACTTGGTTCACTATTAAGAAACTGTTAAGATCACGCCGATACAAGCCGCAGCGCCTCATACGAAAGAAAATAAAATATGCTTGTCTTGCACTACTATAACATTAGATTATGTCTAATGCAATATTTATTTCTTCAAAAAATTGAATTTGTAGGGGATACCGATTTTTCGAGAAAAATTTTAGGCAAATTGCACAAACGACTTGGTGGGTTTGCACAGGCCAACCGCCGCGCAGCATTTGCCGAAAGAGAACAGCGCAGGGCCCGGTACAGGCTGTACCGG
>CAUBIP010000095.1 GCA_958436045.1 uncultured Oscillospiraceae bacterium
GACCACAGAGGGCCGGGACTTGGCGTAGGTCCTGGATGATATGATCCAGGTGTAGGTGCGCTGGGGGCTGGAGACCCTTGGGGTTATACCAGCAGGCGGCAAGGCCGATGTTGTTGGCAAGCTGCATATCGCTGGTCAGCGAGTCGCCGACCATCAGGATCTGATCGGGGGCACAGTTCGGCAGCAGGGGCGCGGCGGCGGCAAAAAATGCCGGGTCCGGCTTCTCTGCACCGATCTCCTCGGAGATCAGGACACCGTCCAGCAGCGCGCCCAGCCCGGAGCGGGCCAGCTTGCGGTCCTGGGCGATCTTGGTGCCGTTGGTGGCGGCAAATTGCAGCACGTGGCCCCGCAGGGCCTGGACGGTCTCCAAGGCGTAGGGGTAGAAGCAGACCGTATCGCCCAGATTGCGCTGATAGGCGGCATTGAAGGGGACAGCCAGAGCCGGGTCTAAGCCGTGCAGCGAGAAAAACTCCTGGAAGCGCCCTTCCAGGACGGCCTGCTTTGTGATCTCGCCGCGCTCAAGCCGCTGCCAATAGGTGCGGTTGATGGCGGAATACTCCGCGAGCATCGCGTCGCTGCACGGGCCCAAGCCGAAGGCGGCGAAGCCTTTGCGGATGGCACTTTCCTCTGCAACTTCAAAATTCAGCAGTGTTCCATCAATATCCCAAAATATGACTTTGATCTGCGCCATGGCGGTGCTCCCTTCGGCGTGCGCGCATCTGGTGGCCCACGGTTTTCCTCTATCATAGCATAGGCGCGCGGGAAAAGCCAGCGGAGATTAAGAAGCTTAAAATTGCGGGCAAGATTGACAAAAGTCCCGGCAATCTTTTATAATAAGGCCAATGGAATGCGATCAAAGGAGGTCGGAACGACTTGAGACGAGAGACGAAGAAAAAGCTTCTGGCATGGCTGCTGTGCATCTGCCTGGCGCTGCAGCTGGCACCTCAGATCTTTGCAGCAGAGCCGCAGACGCAGGCGTCCGCAGAAGAGAGCCAGGTTGCGCAGGAGGCAGCGCCGGTGGGGGAGGATGCGGAAGCACCCCAAGCGCCCCAGACGGAGGGAAACGGGCAGCAGAGCGCGATCCTGATCCAGGAAGAGCCGGGCGAGGCGGCGGAAAAGCCGCAGGAGCCGGTCTTTGGGATGGGTGCGTTTGTGATTCCGCAGGAGTCTGTTACCTGCGGCTTTGCCGATGTGGCGGCGAGCAGTTGGTATTATAAGGCGGTCGCTTATTGCAGTAGCCTGGGGCTCGTCAGCGGCAAGACGGCGGAAAAGTTTGACCCGGCGGCCAATATCAGTACTGCCGAGAGCATCACGTTGGCGGTGCAGGTCTACCGGATGTACCACGGCATCACGACACCCATCCCGGCCACAAGCGCCGGCTCATGGTACACGCCGTATGAGACCCTGGCCCGGGCCTATGGCATTCTGCCGGCTGGCGTGGAGGTCTCGAATCGGGCAATCTCGCGGCAGGAAGCAGCGGCAGTATTCTACAATATGCTGCCTGAGGCAGAGCTGGCGGCCATCAACGAGATCAAGGACCTGCCGGATGTCGGCAAGAACAATCCTTATTACAAAGAAATTCTAGCCCTGTATAACGCCGGTGTCCTGGCGGGAACGGAGACGGTCTACGGAACCTTTGCGCCGACGCGTTCGATCGCCCGGTGCGAATTTGTCCAGCTGCTGCTGGCGCTGATCCTGCCATCGGAGCGCGGCGAGCATACCTTCTCGACGTATACCGGTATGGCAGCGTTCGATATGTCCCGCTACGATGTGACGAGCACATTTTCGGACGTGGCAAAGACGGACTGGTTCTACAATGCCGTGGCGGTACAGCAGACCATCGGCCTGATCTCCGGCGTGGATGAGACGCATTTTGCCCCCCAGGGGAAGGTGACGCTGGCGCAGGCGCTGTCAATCGCTGTGCGGGCGTATCAGAAATACCACGGCGTGAAGGATAGCTATGAACCGGCGGCGGGGCAGGTCTGGTACGCGGGCTTTGCCCGGCTGGCCGTCCAGTACGGAATCGTTTCGTCGTCTTGGTCGAACTATGACCAGCCCCTGACCCGGGACCGGCTGGCGATGATCATCTACAATACGCTGCCGTCCAAGGAGCTGACGGCCATCAACAGCATCGAGGCCATCCCGGATATGGAGACGTCGGACCAGGGCTACAAAGAAATCTTGGCGCTGTACAATGCGGGAATCCTCTGCGGCAATGACAAGCTGGGCAACTTCGCACCGACGACAAATGTCACCCGGGCGGAATTTGCCGCGATGTTCACCCGTCTGACGGATGTTACCTCTCGGGTAAAATTCACCCTGGAGACGACGTACGTCGGCGAGAAGATCATCTACGGCACCAGCGGTGCCGGGCAGGAGCTGGCAGCCTATCGCTATGGCAGCGGAAAAAACGTCATGGTTGTGGGCTTCGCAATCCATGGCTATGAGGACCACTTTGCCAAGGACGGGCAGGAGCTGGTCTTTACGGCCCAGTCGCTGCAGACGATCCTACAGAAGAATATGGATGTCATTACAAAGGGCGACTGGACGGTCTACGTCCTGCCCTGCATGAATCCGGACGGGCTTTATAACGGCTACACGAACAACGGTCCCGGCCGCTGCACGACGACGTATTATACAGCCAGCGGCTCCCTCTCCAGCAGCCACGGCGTAGATATGAACCGCAGCTTCCCGGCAAACTTCGTCGTCCAGACCAGTGCCCGGAACTATACGGGACCGGCGGCGCTGTCCTGCAAGGAATCCCGGGCGTTGGCGGCCTTTGTTCGGAAGGTCAAGGGCACGGGGAAGAATGTCTGCATCGACACCCACGGCTGGACCCAGCAGATCATCACCTCCACCGGGACGAGCGGCCTGCTTTACAAGACGTTCCACAGTGCCTTCGGCAGCAATACATACGCCAACTGCCGCGGCGCGGCGGGCTATTTCACGGCATATACCGCCTCACTGGGCTATGACTCCTGCCTGTTTGAATTCCCCGGCGGCGTCTACAGCCACAACGCATTTTTGAGCAGCGGCTACAGCGCAAAATACATCTCCTGCATCATGACGCTGCTGAATAAATACTAAAATACAGCCCCATGGCAAATGCCGCGGTGTTGTACTTGTCCTGAAAATAGAAAACCCCAGCGGCCGGTTCATTTCCCGGTCGCTGGGGTGGTTTTTTGGAAATTAGGCTTCGACTTCGATTCCGTTTTCCTTGAAGGCTTTCAGGAGCAGATCCATATCCGAGGGGATGGAGATCGGGTCGCCGCAGGCCTTGATGGCGTTGGCGACGTCCTTCAGGCCGTTGCCGGTGATGACGGAGACGACGGTGTCGTTCTCGCCCAGGACACCCTGGTCGCACAGCTTCTTCAGACCAGCTGCGCCGGTGACACCAGCGGGCTCGCCGAAGACGCCGCAGTTCATGCCGACCATCTTCTGGGCCGCCATGATCTCTTCGTCGGTGACATTGACGACGATACCGTTGGACTCCCGGATGGCAGCCAGAGCCTTATCCGCGTTGCGGGGCACGCCGACGGCGATGGAGTCGGCGATGGTGTTCTCTTCCATCGGGTACCATTCCTCGTTGTTGGCAATGGCGCGGTTGATGGGGTGGCAGCCTTCTGCCTGAGCAGAGATCAGACGCGGAAGCTTGTCGATAAAGCCGATGGCGTACAGGTCCTTCAGGCCCTTCCAGACGCCAGCGATGGTGCAGCCGTCGCCGACGGAGATGGCCAGGTAGTCGGGCATCTGCCAATTCAACTGCTCGGCAATCTCCAGGGAGACCGTCTTCTTGCCTTCGGACAGGTAGGGGTTAATGGCTGCGTTGCGGTTGTACCAGCCCCATTTGTCGATGGCGGCCTTGGAGAGCTCGAACGTGTCTTCGTAGCTGCCCTGGACGGAGATGACCGTTGCACCGAAGGTCATCAGCTGCGCGACCTTGCCCTTGGGGGCGCGGGAGGGAACGAAGATATACGTCTTGAGACCAGCGGCAGCGGCGTTGCCAGCCAGAGAAGAGGCGGCGTTACCGGTGGAGGAGCAGGCGATGACCTTAGCACCGGCTTCCTGCGCCTTGGCGACTGCCATGGCGGAGGCACGGTCCTTCAGGGAAGCAGTGGGGTTGATGCCGTCGTCCTTGATCCAGAGCTTTTTCAGGCCCAGGACCTTGGCCAGCCGGTCGGCTTCATACAGCGGGCTCCAGCCAACGCGCAGGGGAGTGTCCGGCGTATCCTCTTCCACGGGGAGCAGCTCGCGATAGCGCCACATGGAGTTGTTCTTCCGCTCGGCCATCATTTCCTTCGTCAGGTGGGCTTTGATATAGTCGTAGTCGTAGATGATATCCAGAATGCCGCCGCATTCGCAGTTGGTCAGGTTGGGGACAGCGGGATATTCCTTGCCGCATTTGACGCAGCGGCCGCAGATCACATTTTTCATGAATCAAATTCTCCTTTATGACAGCTTGCGGGAAGGGGCAAGCCCCTCCCCGCAAGGATACGATACAAATTACAGGCTCTTCAGCAGGCCGGTCGCTTCGTTGAACTCGTTGACCAGGGCGTCGAGGTCCTTTGCCTGGGCATGGACAGCGTCCCAAGTGCCCTTGGTGTCGTACCACTGGGCGTTCAGGTCTTCCACATTCATCTGCTGCTGCTCAACCCAAGTGTAGTACTTCAGGTTATGAACACGCTTACGATCTGCATAAGTCAGCTCCATCATATTGTCGGTCTTGAGGCCCAGCATGTGCAGGTTGTGATCCAAAGCAGCTTCGGTGGTGTTATAAGCGCCGTGGGCTTCGTTCAACTCTTCAATTCTGGACTTGTACATAACCGCAGAGTCAGTCAGAACAGTGACGACGATGTCGTTCTCGGTCAGTTCATAGTACTTGGCCATCTTGATGCAGCACAGGACGTTGGCGATACCGGAAATGCCCATCCAGGTCAGCTTTTCGATGGTCTCGTCGTCCAGACCCAGCTCGTTCTTGAGATACTTCTGACCATCAGCGGTGTTGAAGAGGCGGAGCAGTCTCTGGGAATCTTCGTCGTCAATATCAATGACCATGTCCGTGTTCTTAACATTGTGAACCCAAGGAACGTGCTTGTCGCCGATGCCTTCAATTCTATGGCCGCCGAAGCCATTGTCAAGGATGGTCGGGCACTGCAGAGCTTCGCCGACTGCCAGCTTCATGTTCGGATGGCGTTCCTTCAGCAGGTCGCCAGCGCTCATGGTGCCAGCGGAACCAGAGGTGAAGCACGCGCCTGCCAGAACCTGGCCAGGCTTCTTCGCTGCATTGAAAACTTCGTCCAGTGCATAGCCAGTGACGTTGTAGTGCCACAGCGGGTTGCCCATTTCTGCGAACTGGTTGAAGATCATCATGGAGGGATCCTGCTTCAGTTCCCAAGTCTTGTCGAAGATTTCCTTAACGTTGGATTCGCAGCCCGGGGTCGCGATAATCTGGCCGGCGATGGTCTTCAGCCAGTCAAAGCGTTCCTTGGACATATCCTGCG
>CAUBIP010000096.1 GCA_958436045.1 uncultured Oscillospiraceae bacterium
AAAAATGATTTTGACTTTATTTGCGCCGTGCGCGGCGCAAACTCTGCGAGGCTTTATTTCGCATTATTTTGCAAAATTCCAAGCAGGGTTTGCGTATTTCTCCTGGGCTAGGGCGGCGATGGCTGCCTTGGCTGCGGCATCGAACGCGCGGGGAACGCCGCAGGCAAAGGCGGCGGCGAGCTTTTCCTTCAAGGCCACCACGGTCAGGCCCGGGGCAAAGTCCTGCAGATTGGCCACGCGGCTTTGGACGGAGGCTACGCCGTTGCGCCGGAGCTTCTCCTGCGGTGGCGTCAGCAGGCGGGTCATGGGGGCAAGGTCACTGGCGACAAGGAGCGTCCCGTGGTGGAGCAGCCGCCCGGCGTGGACCCGGGCCGCGCTGCCGGAGATCTTGCGCCCCTGGACGCACAGGTCGTTGCGGCCATTGAATTCCGCCGCGACGCCGAAGCTTGCCAGGACCTCAGTGAGCGGCGTCAGGAAGGACGCGTAGGGCGAATCCAAGGCGGGGCGATCCGCCGTCAGAAACGTGAAGTTCAGATTCCCCAGATCATGATACACCGCGCCGCCGCCGGTATCCCGGCGGACGACGGGGACGCCCCACTGCCGCGCCAGATCCAAATCGACCTCCTGCGCCGCGCACTGGTTGCGGCCGATGATGACGCTGGAGGCGTTTTGCCAGAGAAACAGGACGTCCTCCGCGCCGGCCTGGTGCAGCAAATAGTCCTCCGCCGCCAGGTTAATGCGCGGGTCCGTGCTGGCTGTCTCGTAATAGATCATAGAGCTTCTCCGCCGCCTCCTGCAGGGTCTCGGCATAGGTCGGGTGGAAACACAGGGCCCCGGCCAGTGCATTGACGGGCAGACCTGCGTCGATGATTGCCGCCAGGAAATAGGCGATCTCCGCCGCGCCGGGGAAAAACAGCTGCGCGCCGGTCAGCATCCCGCTGGCCGGGTCACACACCAGGCGGACGGCACCGTCCATCCGGTCGTGCAGGAAGGCATAGCCGTTGTATTGCAGCGGCACCTCGACGGCCAGGCCGTCCGATGCACCGACATTGACCAGGTCATAGGCCCCGCAGACGACGGCAAGGGACACGCCCCGGGGCTTGACCGGGCGGCCCAGCATCACATCGACAGCCCGCCGGGCTGTCGCGGAGGCTTCATAGGCTGTGGCCATACTGTCGGAGCAGTCGCCAGCGGCAAAGACGCCGGGGCGGGAGGTGCGGCCTTCGCTGTCGATCCGGATGCCGCCGGGCCCGGCTTCGACGCCGATCTTCTTCAGCGCTGCGCCCGTCGATTGCATCAGCAGTCCGCTGCCGGCGGCCATAAAAATGGCCTTCTGCGGCAGCGCATCCAGCCGGACCGCCGCGCCGCAGCAAAGGGAGATGCCCAGCGCCTCGCAGCGCTCTGCCAGCAGTTCGCTGCCGTAAAAGCCCGGCAGGATCTCCGGCTGCTGCTCATACAGGCAGACCCGGCAGCCCTGGGCGGCAAAGATCTGGGCGTACTCCACCCCAGTCACGCCGCCGCCGCAGATGGCAATCTCCCGGGGTAGCGCGTCCAAGTGCAGGATGCTCGCCGGGGTGTAAAGCGTCTTCCCGGGAACCCGGGGCAGCGGACGGGGCGGCTTGCCCAGGGCCAGAAGATAGTAATCCGATTCCGGCAGCGCGTCCAGCTGGGCCCACGCGCGGCAGACCGTCACCCCGGCGCGGTGCAGGCGGCGCGCCATGCCACTGGCAAGCAGGGATATCTTTTCCCGAATCTGCCCGGTGAGCGCCTGCCAATCCATATCGGGCTGGGCCTGGAGCAACGCCTTGGCGGGGATGCAGCCCGCGTGCAGGCAGACACCGCCGAGGTCGCCCCGCTCATATAGCGTGACCTCCAGCCCCGCCTGGGCCGCCTTCAACGCAGCCGCGCAGCCCGCCGGGCCGCCGCCGACAATCAGCAGCCGCTTAGCCATGGCAAAGCAGGTACCCAAGGACCTGGCTGCACTTAAATTCCGCCGCTTCGGCAACGCAGCAGGACTCCAACACACCTGCCGCCGGGGCCGGGACTTCAAAAATCTTCTTCTCGATCTCCGCCTCGCAGAGGCACTCCCCTGCTGCGACTGCATCACCGGGCTGCTTGCACCAGTGCAGCACGCCCATTTTATACTTGAGCAGGTACTCGCGATTCATGCAATCGCAGTCCTTGCCCTCTTTGTTCTGGGGATATTCCCGCTCTGGGACACGGATCTCTACGCGCGTTTCCGCCATGGTTTATGCCTCCTCTGGATAGAACGGACATGCGTTTTTCTTGCACTCCGCGTTCTCCGCATGATAGTTACAGATGATCTTGCCTGGGTCCGCCAGCTGGATCCCCAGGGACTTTTCAATGGACGCGATGGCGCTCTGCAGGGCGATAAAGCTGTTGCGCTTGCAGCAGCGGGGCCCGTCGACCTCGGCGATCTGCAGCAGGGCCTGGCCGGTGGCGCGGTTGCAATCGGCCCAGTAGTCCTGGACGTGGGGGTCTGCATTTGTAAAGACGCTCATAAAAATGCCGATGCCGACGGCGGCGCCGCAGTCGCCGTACCAGCCGCAGAACCCGGCCAGGACGTTCAGCGCCCGGTCCTTACATTCAGCCAGCTGCTCCCGGAAAAGGTCCTCCGGCTCGCCGGTCTTACGGGCGGCGACGGTCAGGAGCGTGGCGGGCACGATATAGTGGTGCGGAGGACAGTGCATTGGCAGACCCGGCAGGTCCATCAGCTCCAGCAGCAGCCCGTAGGGCGTCGGCTCCGCTTCGGCGCGGAAGGCGGCCAGGCAGGTCGCCTCGATCTTGTCGTAAAACGGCAGCAGCTTCGTCAAATCAAATTTCTGCATCTTTCTATACCTCCAACACAAGCAGCATATTTCCTGCGCCCCGCCGAAGCCGCAGGCTTGCAGCGAGCAAAATGCAGGAATGGACTAGGTCCAGTATAGGACCTGGCGCGGCCCTTGTCAAGCCGTGCGCCGCTTCCGAGGGGGCATAACATTACAGGATAATGATAGCATATCCGTCCCGGCAAAATCAACCGTCCTGGGCGGATTTCTTCCCTGCGCGGGCGGTTTACGAGAATACGGCGCAGCCTGCGTTGGCTGCGTCGCTGTCTTGTCCTATTTTATTCCGGTTTATTCCGGCGCTTCCGGGAGCTCGATCCAGAAGACGACGCCACCGGGGGCGTTGTAGACGCCATAGGGCAGCCCCAACAGCTCCATATTTCCCCGGACGATGGCAAGGCCCAGGCCCATCTGCCCACCTGCCCGGCGGCGCGACTGCTCGCCGCGGTAGAACCGGTCAAACAGATGGGCCATCTGCTCCGGGCCGATGGGCTCGCTTGAATTGTAGACCTCAATGCGGATGACCCGGGGCGTGACCGGAGCGACGGCTGCATCCAGCCCGGCGGCATCTGCCGGAGCGTCCGCTGCCTCCTGCTGGCCGCGGCTGCGCAGGTAGGTCCAGGCCGCGCCGACCAGGCGGGCGGGATAGGACTTCTTCGTCTCCGCCGCGGGGGCCTCCGCCGTCTGCACCTGTAGCCCCTGCGCCGGGGCGGCGCGGTAGAATGCCCGCACTCGCATCTTGCAGGGCGGCGTCGTGTGAAAGACGGCGTTCTGGATCAGGTTCGTCAGGACCTGGTCGCAGGCGATATAATCCGTCACCGTCCACAGTTGAGGCGGGACCTCCCGCTCCAGGACGACGCCTGCCTTTTCCATCTCCATAGAAAACTGGTTGAGAGTATTTTCCAGCAGCCGGGCAACGTCGAAGCGCTCCAGCTCCAGCTGCACCTGCCCGCTCTCCAGCTGGGAAAGCTGCAGCATCCGCGTGATGATCTGGCGCATCCGCTCGGTCTCATCCAAAATAATGCCGCAGTACTCCTGCTGCTGGTCCGGCGTCTTGGCCATTCCGGCGGAGAGGCCCTCAGCATAACCGGAGATCAGAGCCAGGGGCGTCTTGAGATCGTGGGAGAGGTTGCCGATGAGGTGCTTCATGGCGCTCTCGCTGCGCTCGATGGCGCGGATATCATCCTGCAGCTGGGCATTGGCCTGGCGCAGCTGGGACAGGGCGCTTTGCAGCTGATCGGACATCTCATTCAGGCTCTCCGCCAGCGCCCGGGATTGGCGGGCAATGCCGCCGGTCCCGCATTTCTGGCTGAAATCCTGCCGGGCGATGCGCTTTGCGACCTGCACCGCCTCGCCGATGGGCTGGAACAGCTGCCGCTCGATGGCGACGACCAGCAGCAGCGTCGCAAACCAGACGATGACGCCAGTGGCGATGCTGTAACGGGTGAAGGTCATGGCGACGGAGAAGATCGGGTCCAGCTGGGTGCTGACTTCGATGTAATATCCCCCGCTGCGGCCCAGCAGGGAGAGCTCCCCTTCTGTATCGCTGCCCGTCGTCTGGAACACCGGCTGGACGACGGCCCGGTCGACAGTCCGGCGCAGGTTCTCCAGGTCCTCCTGGCGGGGCTCGACGTTGGCCGTGACCAGCTGGCCATTTTCCCGCAGGACCAGGACATGGAAATTCTCCCGCAGCAGCGCCGTCTGGCTCCCCGTCGGGTCCGCCGCGACTTGGCTGAAGGCCTCCCGCATCCGGGCCTGGAGGTTTTTGCTGTAGGACGGCGAAATATAATGCCGGTAAATGACCGCCGCCAGCACAATATCCAGCAGCAGCACCAGCGTCGCGACCATCAGGAGGATTGCCCGGTAGCTCAAGGTCCGTTTTCCGCGCCGCATACGCCGCCTCCTTCCGCAATGGCAAGATAAAGATCGTATGATAATCGTATCAAGGGATAAAAACACAGCGCCGGAACGGCAAGCGCTCCGGCGCGGCTTTTTCTATGCTTCCAGCAGGTACCCGCTGCCGCGGATGGTCTTGAGCTGCGCACCGCACTGGCCCAGCTTCATCCGCAGATTTTTGATGTGCGTGTCCACCGTTCGGGCTTCGCCGAGATTGACGCTCTTCCAGACGTCCTGCAAAATCTGCTGCCTTGTCCGGGCGCTGCCCAGGTGCTGGGCCAGGTACAGCAGCAGCTCATACTCCCGGGGCGTCAGGCTGACGGCGGCGGCGCCTGCTTTGAGCGCTACCGCTTTTCCCTGATTGGCGGCAAGGTGGATCACCCGCAGCCTCGGCTCCTCCTGCGCCAGCTGCTGGAGCACCTGGGCGGTGTTGTCCGAAGAGCCGTCGTTAATGGCGATCACTTC
>CAUBIP010000097.1 GCA_958436045.1 uncultured Oscillospiraceae bacterium
GACCCAGCAGGGCAATATTACGAATGTCCTTGGCAGTGTACATAAATTGTTTCTCCTTTCAAGGGGCAGCGCCCCATATCACACATATAAGGCAGCAGATATGCCGCAACAAAATTATTATATATGAAAAAGTGGCACATTGCAATCAGAAAATCACAAAAATTGGGGCGGTTTTACCAATAGACGCCGGATAGGCGCCAAATAAACGCCGCGGCGGCGGAAAAGCGCCGTCAATAGCTCCGGGTCCAGCCTGTCAGCAGCAGCGCGGGGACAAGCCAGATGAGATCGAACAGCACCAGGTACGACGCCGACAGCGCCGCAATCGCCCCCGTCAGGGAGAGGACGCCCAGCACGCAGATGCCGATGAGCCCGCTGATGATGGCCATGAGCAGCCCGGCCTTGACGACCGTTTGCAAAATGCGGCCGCCGACGGCGGCGTCAGCAAAGGCGGCGATATGGGGCTTGGCCAGGACGGCGCACAGGGTGCTCTCCGGGTCGGCGGTCCGGGCGGCGAGCTCCGCCCGCTGCCGCAGGTCCGGGAAGAGGAAGCGGTCGGCGGGAATGCGGAATTTCTGCGCCAGCAGCTTCGGCGTGATCGTGACATTGCACGTCGCGAGAACGGGCTTCGTCCGGCCGCTCCGGGTCAGGATGCCGATGGCGTCCCGCACCTGGGCGGATGTGCTGTAGCGGATGGCGATGAGCCCGGCCAGCTCCCCGTTGACGGAGACGTACGTCGCGCGCTTGACCTTCGTCTCCGCGCTCATATGCACGCCCATGCGGCGCATGAAGGACAGCGTCCCCACCAGGACGGTATCCATGCCAAATTTGCCGCCGATGCCGCTGGATTCATACAGGCGGATGGCGTCGGCCTGCATCCGGCGGCCGCCCTCCTGGGTCAGCAGTGCGTCCAGGACGGCAGCAAGCCCGCTGCCTGCCTTTTGCAGCACAGCCTGGGCGTAGCCGATGACCTGATTGCCGGTGTAGCCATTATAGCTCTTGACGCCGTTGGGTTCGCAGGCCTTCGGGGGGAAGAGGTCGTCGTCATGCAGCAGGACGGCGGCGCGGTTGCCGATGGCGCAGGCGCCGTACCAACCGCACAGGGCCGCACCCCGCTTTGCTAGGCGGCGCGCTAGCGTCGCAAAGGCCCGGCTGTAGCACAGCAGGCCCACGGCGGGCACGGCGGCCAGCAGCATCGGGGCCCAGCACTGCAGGAACTGGGCCGCGTGCTTGGCCTGGGCGGCGATGGCTAAAATCAGCGTCAGCAAGATCGCCAGGGGCGTATAGATCTGCAGGACCTGCGCCGAGAGGGACGGCTTTTCAACATGGACCATAAACTCCTCCGGCGTGCAGTCGGCCACGAACAGCGCGGCCTTATTATGGAAGACGTTTTCCGACCGGACGATGCCCGTCGTGATCTCGTTTTTATCCAGAACCCGCAGGGTGCGGAACATGCCCTGCCGCTGCAGCTGCAGGCTCCACTGGGCTAAAAACAGCAGGATGCAGGCCGTCGCGCCGTAGCCGACCCGATGGCGGGCGGCGATGACGCCGTCGACGAGAGCGACGAGGCTGGCAAGGCTTGTCAGGAAATTCAGGTCAAATTGCTTGCGCTTTGCGCTTGCGATGGCGGTGCGGATGACATCCCGGCAGACCAGAGCGCTGAGGACCAGTAAAACATTGACGCACCAAGCGATCGACGTGATCTGCGAAAGCGGCGCGATAAAATTCCAATCCAGGCTGTAATACGCGCTGAAAAACAGGGCAAGGCAGGCAAGGACCCCGGCCAGCTTCACCCACAGGTCCGAATGCCGCAGGCGCTTGGCATAGCGCTGGCAGCCCTCGTGGGCCGTCAGCGTCGGCTCCGGCGCGGGGGGCGCTTTCTTTTTGCCCAGGAAGGGCAGATGCAAGGGCGCGTCGTCCGCTGCTGCATCCTCGTACTCCAGCTCGTCTTCCAAATTTTCTGGCAGCTCTGTCGCATCGCTTGCTGCCTGCACCGCGTCTGTCTGGGGCAGGCGGGAGGTCTGGAAGGGGACGGTAGCGCGTCTGCGCCGCCGGGGGGCCGGATTTTCTTCCGGCGCTTCCGCCGGTTCCGCTTCTTCCACGGGCTGTGCGTCCAGGGCGGCCGGATCTTCCGGCTGCGGGGCAGCTTCCGCGGCGCCCGGGTCGTCCTCCTCTTCTTCGTCCGGCGCGCCGAAGAGCCAGCTCAGGCCGCGGCGGCGCTTCGGCTTTTCCGCTGGGATCTCGTCCGGGTCCTCCGGCCGGTCCGCCGGGGCGGCCTCCGGTTCTGGGGCCGGTTCCGTCAGCGATTCCGAGGCAGATTCCGAGGTGAAGAACGAATCCGTTACCGCCGGGGTGTCCGGCGCGATGGGCTTAGCCGTCGGGTCCGTATACCCGCCGAACTGCTGCTCAAAGAAATCCATGGAGGGCGTGCTGCCAAGGTCGCTGCGCAGATTCTGTTCCAGCGTTGCTAGACGCTCCTGCTCGCTGTAGCGGGGGGGGCGCTTGCTGCCGAATTCCTCAATGATGGCGTCCAGCTCGGCGTCGTCGATCAGGCCCATCTCTGCCGCGCTCATGGCGGCGGCCTGACGGCGTGTCGGCCGGGGCGCGGGGGCCTCGGGCTTGGCCGGTTTTTTCGCCGGTGCTTCCGGCGTGGGGGCCGGGGCAGGCTCCAATTCCACTTCCGGGGCGGCGTCTGCCGGTGCGTCCGGCACTTCTTCCGCAAGCGCATCTGCCGGGGACGGTTCTTCGATCGGTTCCGCCGGTTCCGCCGGTTCCGCCGGTTCCGCCGGTTCCGCCGGTTCCGCCGGTTCCGCTGATTCCGGTTCTGCCGGGGCGATGGAATCCACTGCCGCTTCGTCTGCGGGCTGGGATGCCGCTGCTGTGTCAAGCTCTGCCGGGTCTTGCGCGGCGGAGCCAAATTCTTTGATGATATCCTCTAACGTAAAGGCCTCTGCCTGTTCGTCTTTCGGTGCCGTCATAGTGCGCCCTCCTTATTGGTTCGCTGCGCCGCTGCTGCGCTGGCGCACGGCTTCGTAGAGTAAGATCGCCGCCGCGGCGGAGGCGTTGAGCGAGGAGATCTGCCCCAGCATGGGGATGCTGACCAGATAATCGCACCGCTCTGCCACCAGGCGGCTGATGCCGTGGCCCTCGTTGCCGATGACGATGGCCGTCGGCCCGGTGAGGTCGGCGTCGTAGAGGGCCGTCGCGCCGTCTGCCGCCGTGCCGCAGACCCAGACGCCCTGCTGCTTGAGCTTGTCGACCGTCGCGGCGATGTTCGTCACCCGGGCGACGGGCAGATACTCGATGGCCCCGGCGGACGTCTTGGCGACCACCGCCGTCAGCCCGACGCTGCGGCGCTTGGGGATGATGACCCCGCAGGCCCCGGCGCACTCCGCCGTCCGCAGGATCGCCCCCAGGTTGTGGGGGTCGACGATCTCATCGCAGATGACG
Organism: uncultured Oscillospiraceae bacterium; assembly: GCA_958436045.1. Lineage (GTDB taxonomy): Bacteria > Bacillota > Clostridia > Oscillospirales > Oscillospiraceae > SVMC01. The sequence continues at coordinate 3,448 of CAUBIP010000097.1, forward strand.
AGCAGCGGCGTGCGGCCCTGGTCGGCGGCCCGCTGCAGAATTTCGTCCACCGTGGCGTAGGTGTGGGCCGCGGCGTAGGCGATGATGCCCTGGTGCGCCCCCCCGGCGGCCATTTGGTCGAGCTTGCGCCGGTCCGTCATGCTGATGACGGCCCCGGCCTGCTTGGCCTGGCTGCAAAGGCGGCGCAGCCCGTGATCCGTATCGCCGGAGGCGGCGAAGACCTTGTCGATGGTGCGGCCGCTGCGCAGCGCTTCGCTGACGGCGTTCCGGCCCACCAGAATGTCCTCCCGCTGGGTGATCTCGTCTTTTCTCTCTTCTCGCTTGCTGCTATACTCTGCCACGTCTGCCGCTCCTTTGCTGCTCCAGGGTAAAAGACCCCTATTTTTGACCATTATAGCAGATTTCCCCCGCTAATACAACACCGAACTTCCCGCCCCATTTACGCCCCTGCGGCGTTGACAGGCCTTCGGAAACTTGGTATACTAACAGGGAAACGCAAAAGATAGAGAATCACAGAAAGAGGACTTCACCCTATGAGAATGCGCAGACGCAACAACTTAGAGCCGCGGATGGCCCGCTGCCAGCAGATCATGATCCCGGCGCCGCAGGAGATGGCAGGCCGTTGGCGCAGCCTGATGCCGGAGGCCCGTCAGGTGCGGGTCGAGGTCGGCTGCGGCAAAGGAAAATTCACCGTCGAAACGGCCCAGGCCGAGCCGGATGTGCTCTTCATCGCCATTGAGAAGGTGCGCGAGGCCATGGTCCTGGCCATGGAGCGGGCGCAGGAGATGGGTCTGAAGAACGTATTTTTCCTGGATATGGACGTTGCCAAGCTCGCAGCGTGCTTTGCCCCCGGGGAGGTCGACCTCATCTATATCAACTTCTGCGACCCCTGGCCCAGAAGCAAGCACGCCAAGCGCCGCCTGACATTCCCGTCCTTCCTGGACCAATACGCCTACGCGCTGCCCCTAGGCGGCGGCATCGCCTTCAAGACGGACAATGCCCCGCTGTTTGACTGGTCGCTGGAGCAGTTTGCCGCCTGCGGCTGGCAGCTGAAGAACGTGACCCACGATCTGCACAAGGACGGCGTCATCGGTGTGATGACTGGCTACGAAGAAAAATTCCACGCCTTGGGGACGCCGATCTGCCGCTGTGAAGCCTGCAAGACAGCTGAGACGAAGGTCTATACCCCGCAGCAGGAGGAAGCATGAGCGTTACGATCTTAATTGCCGACGATGAAGAGCGCTGGCGCCGGATCGTCGGGGACTTCCTGCGCAACGAGGGCTACCGGGTCCTGGAGGCCGCCGACGGGCAGCAGGTGATGGAGCTGATGCGCAGCGAGGAGAAAATCGACCTGGTGGTCCTGGATATCATGATGCCCGTCCTCGACGGGCTGGAGACCTGCCGCCTGATCCGCAAAATGTCCGCCGTCCCGGTGATGATCGTCACCGCGCGGGATGCCGAGGCCGACGAGCTGGTCGGCTTTCACTGCGGGGCGGATGATTTTATCGCCAAGCCTCTGCGGTTCCCGGTGTTCATCGCCCGGGTCAAGGCGCTGCTCAAGCGCACAAGCACCGTCACGGAGCTGGCCGCCGGGGGCATCACGATCAACACAGCGGCCCACACCGTC
>CAUBIP010000098.1 GCA_958436045.1 uncultured Oscillospiraceae bacterium
TATCACGACATCCACCTGCCCCACAAATTCAAAATCGGCATCGGCGGCTGCCCCAATAACTGCATCAAGCCGAATCTGAACGACCTGGGCATCGTCGGGCAAAAGGTCCCCGTCCCGGACCTTTCCAAATGCCACGGCTGCAAGAAGTGTAAGATCATGGAGGCATGTCCCATCCACGTCCCCCAGGTCGTGGACGGCAAGATCTATGTCGATGAAGATCTCTGCAACCACTGCGGCCGCTGCGACGGCAAGTGTCCCTTCAACGTCTTTACGGAATACCGCCACGGCTACCGGATCTATATCGGCGGCCACTGGGGCAAGAAAACTGCCTGCGGCCAGCCGCTGTCGAAGATCTTCACCTCGGAGGACGAGGTGATGGACGTCATCGCCCGCGCCATCGAACTCTTCCGCACGGAGGGTAAGCCCGGCGAACGCTTTGCCAATACCGTGCAGCGCCTCGGCTTTGACTACGTCGACGCGCAGTTGACGAAATAACGCCATGCAAAAATTCCCTGCTGCAAGCGCCGCGGCAGGGAATTTTCGCATTATACCGTTTCTTTTGGCAAGCCCTTCATCGTCAGGCTGATGCGCTTGCGGGCGACATCGACCTCTAAAACCATGACCCGGACGACATCGCCGGGGTGGAGCAGCTCGCTGGGGTGGCGGATAAACCGGTCCGACACCTGCGAGATATGCACCAGCCCATCCTGATGCACGCCGATATCGACGAAAGCCCCGAAGTCGATGACATTGCGGACCGTCCCCGTCAGGACCATGCCAGGCTGCAGGTCCTTGATTGCCAGCACATCTTTGCGCAGCTGTGGCGCAGGCAGCGCCTGCCGCGGGTCGCGGCCCGGCTTGCAGAGCTCCTGGACGATATCCCGCAGCGTCGGCACGCCGATGCCGCATTGCACCGCCAAATCTTCCTCCCCCAGCTGCCGGACGGCGTCCGGCAACCCGGCAAGCTTGCGGTCCGCCACATCCTGCAGACTGTAGCCGCAGCGCGCCAGGAGGGTCTGCGCCGCCGTGTACGACTCGGGGTGCACACCGGTGGCGTCCAGGATCTGCCGCCCGCCAGGAATACGCAGGAACCCGGCGCACTGGACAAAGGCCTTTGGCCCCAGCTTTGGGACCTTTTTTAGCTGTGCCCGGCTGGTAAACGCGCCGTTTTCCTCCCGGTAGGCCACGATGTTCTTTGCCGTCGCCGCCGTCAGACCGGCCACCTGCTGCAGCAGCGGTGCAGAGGCCGTATTGAGATCCACGCCCACAGCATTGACGCAGTCCTCCACGACGCCTTCCAGCGCTTGGCTTAGCTCCTTCTGCGGCAGATCATGCTGGTACTGGCCGACGCCGATGGCTCTGGGGTCGATCTTGACCAGCTCTGCCAGCGGGTCCTGCAGCCGCCGGGCGATGGAAACGGCAGAGCGCAGGTTCACATCAAACTGGGGAAACTCCTCCGCCGCCAGCTTGGACGCCGAGTAGACCGAAGCCCCCGCCTCGCTGACGACCATATAGGCAGGACCGGGATAGCGGGCAATCAGCTCCGACGTCATCTCTTCTGTCTCCCGGGAGGCCGTGCCGTTGCCAATGGCGATACACTGCACCCCGTGACGGCGAATCAGCGCGCCCAGCGCCGTGATAGCCGCCTCCCGCTTGGCCTGGGAGAGCGTCGGATAGACGACTGTCGTATCCAGCACCTTGCCGGTCCCATCCACGACGGCGACCTTGCAGCCGTTGCGATACCCCGGGTCCAGACCCATGGTGACCTGGTCCTTCACCGGCGGCTGCAGCAGCAGCGGCCGCAGATTCAAGGCAAAATTGTGGATCGCGCCGGTGTTCGCCATCTCTGTCAAGCTGGCGCGGAGCTCCCGCTCCAGGCTCGGCTGCAGCAGGCGGGTATAGGCATCCTGGCAGACGCCCTGCAAAAATGCCATGGCCCGGCTGCCAGGCCGGATCACATGCCGCCGGAGCAAGATCAGTGCCCCTGCCTCATCGCAGCGGACGTTTATCTTCAGCCATCCCTCCCGCTCTCCCCGGTTCAGCGCCAGGACCTGATGGCCCGCCAGCTTCTGTAGCGGCTGGGAAAATTCATAATAGAGCCGGTAGACCGAATCCCCCTCCTGGGCCTGCCGGGCTTCCAACGCGCCGTGCTGGAGCAGATAGGCCCGCAGCTGCTTACGCAGCGCCGCATCATCGGTCAGCTGCTCGGCGAGGATATCGCTGGCCCCAGCCAGGGCGTCGCCCGGCGTCTCGACGCCTTTTTCCGCGTCGCAGTACGCGGCTGCCAGAGCCTCCGGTGCCGGGTCCTGCAAATTTTGCTGCAACAGCCGCGCGGCAAGCGGCGCCAGGCCCTTCTCCCGGGCAGCCGTCGCCCGGGTCCGGCGCTTGGGCCGGTAGGGCCGGTAGAGATCCTCGATCTCCGCCAGTGTCACGGCAGCATCCAGCGCTGCCTCCAGCTCGGCCGTCAGCTTTTCCTGCTCAGCCACGGCCTTTTTGACTTCCTCCCGGCGCTGCGCCAGATGGCGCAGATATTGCAGCCGCTCGGCAAGCTGCCGCAGTGTTGTATCGTCCATCCCGCCGTGCTGCTCTTTCCGATAGCGGGCAATAAAGGGGATCGTATTGCCCGCATCGAGCAGGTCGATGACGTTTTGTATGTAAGCTTCCGGCTGGCGCAGCTCCGCCGCCAGGGTCTTTGTGATCTCCAAGTGCTCTCGCTCCTTTGTCTCTCCGTTTGCGCCGCTTGGGCAAGCGCGTAGAATCATTTTATCATATTTCAGTGCAAAACGCACGGATTTTTCCGCGAAAAGAAGAAATTCGTGGACGTTTTCCCTGTTTTGTGCTATACTGAAAAATAGTCTGCATAAGGAGCGATTTTTTTGAAGAAACTTTGGGACCGCAAGTTCTTTCTTTTTGTCCTCGGCATTGCTGTGCCGATCATGGTGCAAAATGCCATCACAAACTTTGTCGCGCTGCTGGATAATATTATGATCGGTCAGCTGGGCACGGAAGAGATGTCCGGCGTCGCGATCATCAACCAGCTGCTGTTTGTTTTTAACGTCACCCTCTTTGGCGCCTGCGCCGGGGCCGGTATTTTTACCAGCCAGTTTCACGGCAGCGGCAACCCGGACGGCGTCCGCCAGACTTTCCGCTATAAGCTGCTGCTGGGCGGCATTCTGCTGGCCGCCAGCCTGCTGGTGCTGTGCCTTTGGGGCACGCCGCTCATCCAGGCCTGGCTCCACCAGAGCAGCTCCACCGGCGATCTGGCGCTGACCCTTTCCAGCGCCCAGGGCTATCTCAAGATCATGCTCTGGGGCCTGCTGCCCTATACGATCAAAGAGGTCTACGCCTCGACACTTCGGGAGACAGGCCGCTCCGTCCCGCCTATGGTGGCCGGTCTCATCGCTGTGGCGGTGAACCTGTTTTTGAATTACCTGCTGATTTTCGGCAAATGGGGCATGCCGCGGCTGGGCATCACCGGCGGCGCCATCGCGACGGTCGTCTCCCGTGTGGTGGAATGCGCCGTCGTTATTGTCTGGACGCATAGAAATACGGAGAAGAACCCCTATATCGTCGGCGTCTACCGCAGCTTCCACATCCAGCCGAAGCTGGCAAAGTCAATCACCTGCAAGGGGATGCCCTTGCTGTTCAACGAGTTGCTCTGGTCCGGCGCCGTCGCGGTGCTCTCCCGCTGCTATGCCCAGCGGGGGCTGGATATCGTCGCGGGTTATAATATTGCCTCGGCGGTCATCGAGCTGGCCTCTGTCGTCTATCTCTCCCTGGGCAGCGCCACAGCCATTGTTCTGGGCCAGATCCTGGGAGCGGATGATAAGCCCAGGGCCAAGGCCGCCGTACCAAAGCTGGCGTTTCTCTCCGCCGTGCTCTGCACGCTGGTCGGCATCGTGACCATTGCTCTGTCCGGCGTTTTCCCGCTGCTGTACAACACGACGGACCACATCCGCAGCCTGGCCCAGAAATTCATCATCATCTACGGCTGCTTCCAACCTGTCTATGCCATTTCCAACGTAGAATATTTCTCCCTGCGCTCCGGCGGCAAAATGCTGATCACTTTTCTATTTGACAGCCTGTTCTCCTGGATCATTGTCGTCCCCGTGGCCATCGCCCTCGTCTGGGGAACGGCGCTGGGTGCTGTGCTGGTCTATCTGGCGGTCCAATTTACAGAGCTGCTGAAAGCGATCCTGGGCTATTTCTACGTCAAACGAGGCAGCTGGCTCCATAACTTTGTTGAGTCCTATTGATGCGAATTCTGGGCAGGAGACTGTCGTTTTCAGCCCAACTGATCGGGAGGAATGCCCATGCCGCCATCGACCATCCCCATCGTCTATGAGGACCGGCAGCTTCTCATCTGTGTCAAGCCTGCCGGGATCCTCGCCGAAGCGGCCCAGGGCCGCGGGCTGCCAGATCTGCTCCAGGCCCAGTACCGGTCTGGCGGCAAGCCGGATTTTATCGCCGGTGTCCACCGGCTGGACCGGAATGTCGGCGGCCTTATGGTCTTTTCCCGCCGCCCAGAGGTCACCGGCAAGCTGACGGCCCAGATCGCCCAGCATGAGATGCGCAAGGAATA
>CAUBIP010000099.1 GCA_958436045.1 uncultured Oscillospiraceae bacterium
ACTTGCAGGGCGAGAAGTATTTTCCCCGACGTACACGCCGCCGGAGAAAATGATTAGACTCTTTTTGCGCCTGCGGGCGCAAACTCTGCGAGGCTCTTTTACAAATAGAAAAGTGGCAGCAGCAAAACGCAGCTGCCGCTTTTCTATTTTATGGTTAGACTGCTTACTCCAACTCAAACGCGCCGGTGTAGAGCTGATAGTAGGTCCCCTTCTGGGCAATCAGGTCGGCGTGGCTGCCGCGCTCGATGATTCTGCCATGGTCCAGGACCATGATCGCGTCGGCGTTACGCACCGTGGAAAGCCGGTGGGCAATGACGAAAACCGTCCGCCCCTGCATCAGAGAATCCATGCCCTGCTGCACCAGCGCCTCCGTTCGCGTGTCGATAGAGGAGGTCGCCTCGTCTAGAATCATGACCGGCGGGTCAGCGATGGCGGCCCTGGCGATGGAGAGCAGCTGCCGCTGGCCCTGGCTGAGGTTCGTGCCGTTGGTCGTGAGCTCCGTCTCGTAGCCATTGGGCAGGCGCATGATAAAATCGTGCGCGTTGGCCAGCTTGGCCGCCGCGATGCACTCTTCGTCCGTGGCATCCAGCTTGCCGTAGCGGATGTTGTCCATCACCGTACCGGTGAAGAGGTTCACATCCTGCAGCACGACACCCAGGCTGCGCCGCAGGTCCGGCTTTTTAATCTTATTGATATTGATGCCGTCATAGCGGATCTTTCCGTCTTCTATATCATAGAACCGATTAATCAGATTCGTGATCGTTGTTTTGCCCGCGCCAGTCGCGCCAACAAAGGCGATCTTCTGCCCCGGCTCCGCCCAAAGGCTGATATCCCGCAGCACCGGCTTATCCGGCTCATAGGCAAAGTCCACATGGAACAGCCGCACATCGCCCTTGAGCTCCGTATACGTCAGCGTCCCGTCGTGATGCGGATGCTTCCAGGCCCACAGGCCGGTCCGCTCCTGGCACTCGGTCAAGCTGCCGTCGGCCGCCCGCTTCGCGTTGACCAGGGTGACATACCCCTCGTCCTGCTCCGGCGTCTGCGAGATGAAATCGACGATCCGCTCCGCCCCGGCGATGGCCATAGCCACCGCGTTGATCTGCTGGGAGACCTGGTTGACATTGCCCGCAAACTGCTTGCACATTCCCAGGTACGACGCCACAATCGGCAGCGTCAGCGCCCCGGTGAGGGACCCCGTCGTGACCAGATTCTGGATCGAGAGGTTCGGGATCTTCGTTCCAGAGAGGATCAGATACCCGCCGACAAACGCCGTGCAGACATAGAGGATATTGCCGATGTTATTGATGATCGGCGCAAAGACATTGGCAAACCGGTGGGCCTTCTCCGAATCCCGGAAGAGTTGGTCGTTGACGGCGTCAAAGTCCCGCTCGACGGCCTCCTCATGGCAGAACACCTGAATGACCTTCTGCCCGTTGAGCATCTCCTCCACATAGCCCTCGACCTTGCCCAGCGCCTGCTGCTGCTTGATAAAGAACTTGGCAGAGCCGCCGCCGATCTTTTTCGTGACAAAGAACATCGCCAGAATGCCGAGCACCGCCACGACCATCAGGTTCACACTGTAGAACAGCATGATGAGGATCAGGGACGTCAGCGTCAGTGCCGCCGCGTAGAGCTGCGGCAGGCTCTGGGAGATCATCTGGCGCAGCGTGTCCGTGTCGTTCGTGTAGTAGCTCATGATATCGCCATGGTTTGTGGCGTCAAAGTACTTGACCGGCAGCTTCTGCATATTGTCAAACATCCGGATCCGGTTTTTATGCATAAAGCCCGGGGTGATGCGCGCCAGCAGCTGGGCGTACGTCGCTGAGCAGGCCAACCCAACCAGATACAGGGCAATCATCGTCCCGATGGCCTTTCCCATCTGGGGCAGGACAGACGCCCAGCCTGTCTCCAGGCCCTGTTCGATATAACCCGTCAGCCGTTCAATATATACCGCTGGGACAACACCGACAATGGCGCTGATTGTCAGGCAAATGATCACGATGGTCAGCTGCACCGGGAAATCCCGGAACAGCTGCCGGAGAATGACGCCCATGGCATGGCGGTTTGGCTTTCTCTTCTTTTCAGGATGCATCTTCTTCACCCGCCTTGTTCTGAGATTCGTAGACCTCCCGATAGATCTGACTTGAGCGCAGCAGCTGGGCATGGCTGCCCTGGTCGACGATCCGGCCATTGTCCATGACCAGGATCAGGTCTGCGTCCTCAACGGAGGCGACGCGCTGCGCAATGATCAGCTTTGTCGTGCCGGGAATCTCGCTGCGGAAAGCAGCACGGATGCGCGCGTCCGTCTTGGTATCCACCGCCGAGGTGGAGTCGTCCAGGATCAGGATCTTCGGTTTTTTCAAAAGCGCTCTGGCGATGCACAGCCGCTGCTTCTGCCCGCCGGAGACATTCGCGCCGCCCTGCTCGATATAGGTATCGTATTTTTGGGGGAAGCGCTGGATAAATTCATCCGCCTGCGCCAGCTTGCAGATCCGCTCCAGCTCCTCGTCGCTGGCATCGGCGTTGCCCCAGCGGAGATTCTCCCGGATGGTGCCGGAAAACAGCACATTTTTCTGCAGGACGACAGCCACCTGATCGCGCAGCGCCTCCATGCTGTAGTCCCGGACGTCGATGCCGCCGACCCGGACCGTGCCCTCCGTCGCGTCGTACAGACGGCAGATCAGCTGGATCAGCGTCGATTTGCTGGCGCCGGTGCCGCCGATAATGCCGACGGTCATGCCGGATTTGATCTCCAGATCAATATCCTCCAGGACCATCTTCTGCGCGTTCGCCGCGTATTTAAAGCTGACATGGTCAAACGTGATGCTGCCGTCCGGCACTTCCATGACCGGCTGGGCCGGGTCACGCAGGGTACTCGTCTCGTCCAGCACCTCAAAAATACGCTTGGCTGAGGCCGACGCCATCGTGATCATCACAAACACCATGGAAAGCATCATCAAGCTCATCAGAATCTGCATGGAGTAGGTGATCATACTCGTCAAGCTGCCAACATTGAGATACGTGCCGCCGCTGGTGACGATCAGCTTCGCCGCAAAATAGGAGATGAGGATCAAGGAACAGTAAACGCAAAATTGCATCAGCGGGTTATTGAAGCCCAGGATGCTCTCCGCCTTGGTAAAGTCCTTGCGCACATCGTCGGACGTGGCGAAGAATTTCTTGCTCTCGTAGTCCTCCCGGACGAAGCTCTTGACGACCCGCATCGCTTGGACATTCTCCTGGATGGAGTTGTTCATCCGATCGTACTTTTTAAAGACGGCCTTGAACAGCGGCATCGCCTTGTAGATCATCAGCGAAAGCCCGCCGCCCAGGATGGGGATCATCAGCGCAAAGACCCACGCCAGCCGCTTGCCCACGGAGATGGACATGCTGACAGCAAAGATCAGCATCAGCGGCGCGCGTACCGCCGTCCGGATGATCATCATAAAGGCCATCTGGACATTTGTCACGTCCGTCGTCAGCCGCGTCACCAGCGACGAGGTCGAGAATCGATCAATATTAGCAAAGGAAAAGTCCTGCACATGGTAAAAAAGGTCATGCCGCAGGTTCCGGGCATAGCCCGCCGAGGCCGTGGCACAGAACACGCCGGACAGGGCGCCGAAGCCCAGAGAGAGCAGCGCCATCGCCAACAGCGCCAGTCCGTAATTTGTGATAAATTCCATCGTGCATCCAGCTTGGATGCCATTGATAAGCTTCGCCGTCAGCAGCGGGATAATACACTCGCACGTGACCTCCCCAACCATGAAAATCGGAGTCAGGATCGTCGCGCGCTTGTACTCCCGCAGGCATTGCAGCAGTCGTTTCAGCATGATGTCTCCTCCTGTTGTTTCGCGCCCGGCATGGGGGCAAGCTCACCAATATTGGCCGCCGCCCGCGCCAGGTAATTATAAAATTGCGCCGCCTCTTCCGGCGAAAAACCCGCCAGCAGCTGGCGCTCCACGGCATCCAGGCTCTGCGCCGCCTGACGGTGCGCCTGCCTGGCCAAGTCCGTAGGAATGATCCGGCGGCAGCGCCGGTCCGATGCGTCAATGGCAAAAGTGATAAATCCCTTTGCCTCCAATCGCTGCAAAATCCCGCAAATCGTCGGGTGCTTCAGATGCAGCACCTGCTCCAGTGTCTTGGCATAGATCGCCTGCTCCGGGTGCAGCACCACATAGCTCACCACCCAGGTCTGCACGCCGGTCAGCCCGGAAAACTCGCAGCTGCGGTTGACGCATTGGTGAAACGCATTGGAAAGCTGCTTAATCTGCGGCCCAATGCGCATCTGCGCGTCCAATTGCTCCAATGGGATCCCTCCAAATATATAGCGTGCGACGCGTTTTTACGTCGCACGCTATATAATAACAGACAATTTTTAAAATTGCAAGTCTAAGTTGCTGAATTTTATGCCGGCAGCTCAGCCTCTGGCATTGTACTGCGCAATGGCAATCCCGAGCAGTTCCATCGCCCGTTCCAGCTTATGCCCTTCCAGGACATAAG
>CAUBIP010000100.1 GCA_958436045.1 uncultured Oscillospiraceae bacterium
AAATTATGCGCGCAGCAGGGTGCAAGCCCCTTCAAATGTGAGCCCAGCGAAGCGGGTCGCATTTGAGAGCGTGTCAAAAATACTTTTTTGACACGCTCAAGAGGGAGCAGCATGGGTTTCCATGCTGCTCCCTCTTTTGCCGGGCTCTCTGCTGCGTGGCGGCTCAGGTGCGGTGCAGCAGACCGGCGCTAATCTCTGCCAGAGTGCCAGCTGCTTCCATGGCGCAAGCAGGCTGGGCAGCCAGGTCGGCCAGACTGACCATGCCGACGAGCCGCCGCCCCTGGGCCACCGGCAGGCGGCGTACCTGCTCCCGGGCCATCAGCTGGACTGCGATGGGCAAGGGGTCCTCCGGTGCGACGGTGATAAGCCGCCGGGTCATGACAGCCTGGACCGGTGTTTGCCCCGGGTCCTGCCCAGCGGCAACGCACCGCAGGACGATGTCTCGATCTGTCACCATGCCGCGCAGTTGGCCACCGCTGCAAACCGGCAGCGCGCCGATGTTGTGCTGCGCCAGCAGCCGGGCGGCAGCAGCCACCGGCTCTGCCGGCGCGATGGCGATTGGCTGGCCGCTCATAATGTCTTTGACCTGCATATCGGTTCCTCCTGGTTTCAATGTATGTGCAAAGCCAGTATAACCCGGAAATGCGCTGCCTAAACGGCCTTGTCATTTCCCCGGCAGGCATGGTATAATAGGGCTACTATGCTAAGCGCGCCGCCCAAAGCGGTGGCGGAAAAAAGGAGCAACGCAGAATGAACGAGACAATGCACGAAAAACTGACCCAGGCCATCGCAACGATGACACAGACGCCGACGAACGAAAACCTGTTTGCCGTGCTGCAGCAGCTGGGTGATATGCTGGAGGCAGGCGCTGGCGTCCTGGTCCCGGCGGACCGGTTGCCGGACGAGCCGGGCCAGGAGGAGGAACGGATCCAGTACCGGATGCTGCAGGGCAGCGATGGGACGCCTTTGCTTGTCTGCTTCACAGCCCAGGCCGAGCTGGAGCGCGGCGCGGCGACGACGGCGGTGGAGCTGCCGCTGGAGCAACTGATCGGCACAGCGCTCTCCAACGAGCAGGTCGGCGGCGTGGTCATCAATCCCTGGGGCAAGCCTTTCCGGCTGAACCGGCAGCTGCTGGAGATGCTGCAGCAGATGTGCAGCGAGGCCCAGAATGAGGGCCAGCTGTGCACGGCCGACCATGTGCCGGATGATTTTATCGTGCAGCTGCGGGAGGCGGGCGTGCTGCTGACGGATATTCGCAGCATCGCCATCGCCGGGCTGCTGCGTCAGGGTGAGGGCAGCTTCCTGCTGCTGGTGGAGTGTGAGCCGGAGGCGGACCAGCAGACGGTGTTCACCCGCCTGTCTGCCCATTTGAAGCCGACGGTCCTGCCGGTGGATGTCGCGCCGCTGGAAGGCGAGCTGCCCGAATGCGCCCGAGTCATCTACCGGAAGCTGTAGAAAAGGCAAACTAGGTTGACAATTTCTTCGCGCAAAAAGCGCCGTGCATAGGCATTTGTGCGTGCCTTCGAAACAAATCAGCGTTTTTCTCAATAATTCCTGAAAAGCCTATGGAATATGACGCCGTTCGACAGCATTTTCAGACGCCATCTGCTAATATTGTGCCGTAAATCAGAAAGAGGACACAATATTTAGTAGTAGGAGGATGAAAGATGCGAGACACAATTCGACAGATCCAGATGTATTATTACTGGCAGCGAATCTTACATTTACGGAAAAAGGGCAATCGCCGCTTGGAGCAAGGCGCACCGATGCAGGATCCAAAGCTGCAGCTTTGGTCCAACCAGTTGACAAATCTGGGCATGACAGTCCATCGGCTGGAGACCTGCGCCTACGCGCCGCATTGACAAACACCGCAGGGGATTTTATAATGAAGCTATCATATGACCGCCGCGATCTTTGCGGCAAAAGGAGATTTTATCATGACCAATGCAGAGCAGCAGCTCGTTGAATTTTGCCAGGCGCTGATCCGTACTCCCAGCCTTTCTGGCCAGGAGGAGCAGGTCGCCCGGCTTATTCAAAAGACAATGCTGCAGGAGGGCTTTGATGAAGCGGTGATCGACCGCTATGGCAGTGTGCTGGGCTGCATCCGCGGCAACCGGCCTGGGAAGACCGTCCTGCTGGACGGGCATATCGACACCGTCGATCTGTCCGACCGCAGCCTGTGGCAGCACGACCCGTACGGCGCCGAGCTGGTGGACGGGAAAATTTACGGCCGCGGCACTTCGGATATGAAGGGCAGCGTCGCAGCGATGGTCATGGCGGCAGCGGGGTTCGCAAAGGCCCACGGCCATGATTTTTCTGGGACGATCTACGTCTCCTGCACGGTCCACGAGGAGTGCTTTGAGGGCGTCTCCTCCCGGAATATCACCAAGCTTTGCCACCCGGACTGCGTGATCGTCGGCGAGGCGACCAGCACGACGCTGAAGATCGGCCAGCGGGGCCGGGCGGAGGTCGTGCTGGAGACGAAGGGCAAGAGTTGCCACTCCTCCAATCCGGACGAGGGTGTCAACGCCGTCTATTTGATGACAGAGCTCATCCAGGAGATCCGGAAGCTTTCCGCGCCGGAGCATCCGGTCCTGGGCAAGGGCATTTTGGAGCTGACGGATATCGTCTCTTCCCCATACCCTGGTTCGTCTGTCGTACCGGAGTATTGCCGCGCCACGTTTGACCGCCGCCTGCTGGTGGGGGAGACGGAGCGGGATGTCCTGCAGCCGTTGGAGGAGCTCATCGCACGGGTGCAGGCCCGGGTCCCGGCCCTGCAGGCACGCGTTTATCTTGCCACCGGCACCGCGCCGTGCTGGACGGGCGACACCATTGAAGCGCCCCGTTTCTTCCCAGCGTGGCTGCTGCCGGAGGATCACTGGTTGGTCCAGTCCGTCTCCCAGGGCCTGCGGGAGGCGGGTATTGAAGCGCCGATCTCCCACTACGACTTCTGCACCAACGGCAGCCACTTCTGCGGCGAGGCCCAGATCCCAACGGTCGGCTTCGGCCCCTCGCTGGAGACGTTGGGCCATGTCATCGACGAATATATCGAAGTAACGCAGCTGACGAAATCCTACCACGGCTTTATCAGCATCCTGGAGAAGTTAACGGGACTGGAGAAACCGTGCGCATGAGCTGCCTCCGCAGGGCGGTCTGTCTGCTGCTGGCACTGAGCATCCTGGCGCTGCTGCCGGGCTGCGGCAGTGAGCCGGCGTATACGCAAAAGGAGATTTTTGCCATGGATACCGTCATGTCCTTCCGCATCTACGGCAAGGCGGGCGGCGACGCGGCGGATACCTGCACGGCGATCATCCAGCAATTAGAGCGGGAGCTTTCCGCGACAGACCCGGCGTCCGATTTGGCGCAGCTCAATGCCGCCGGGGAAGGGGCGCTGCCGGAGGACGCGGCGCAGCTGCTGGCGGACACCTTGGCCCTGTCTCACCGGACTGGCGGCGCGCTGGACCCGACAGTCTACCCCCTGGTCTGCCTCTGGGGCTTCCCGGCGCAGGCATATCGCGTCCCGACGGACGAGGAGATCGCGGTGGCCATGGCGCTGGTCGGCCCGCAGCATGTCCGGCAATCGGGCATGCAGGTGCAGCTGGATGACGGCACACAGTTGGACCTGGGCGCCGTCGCCAAGGGCTATGCCGGGCAGCGGTGTGCCGACGCGCTGGAGGACCAGGGTGTCGCAGCAATCCTGACCCTCGGCGGCAATGTGCAAACCGTCGGTCGAAAGCCGGACGGAACGGATTGGCAGGTCGGCATTGCCGACCCGGACGCCCCGGAGACGTCTCTTGCTGTACTGCAGCTGCGAGGGACAAATTCCATCGTTACCTCCGGCGGCTATCAGCGCTATTTTACGGAAAACGGCCAACGCTACCATCATATTTTAGACCCTGCCACCGGTCGCCCGGCGGACAGTGGCCTGGCTTCTGTAACCATCGTGGCAAAGGACGGCCTTTTGGCCGACGCCCTCTCGACGGCGCTGTTTGTCATGGGCCTGGACGAAGCGGCGGCTTTTTGGCAGGAGAGCGACGATTTCGAAGCAGTCCTGATTGACGCCCAGGGCCAGGTCTATGTGACCTCCGGCCTGGAGGACGCCATCACCGGCTGCGACTTTACGGTGATCGACCGATGAAAACAAAGCATTGGATCCTTCTTTTTGCGGCGCTGTTTTGCCTGTGCGCCGCGCTGACTGCGATGATTTTTCGGCCCCAGGCGGCGTCCGCTCAAGCGGAGATCTATCTTGACGGGGCGCTCGTGCGCACTGTGGACCTGGCCCAGCCTGAGACATTTACGCTGGACACAGAGCGTGGCTGCAATACGATCACGGTGCGAGACGGCAGTCTGGCCGTGACAGACGCCGATTGTCCGGATGGCTATTGCGTCCAGCAGGGCTGGCGCAACAGCGGCCCGGACCTGATCTGCCTGCCCCACCATCTTGTCATCCGGTTCTCCACCCCCACAGAGACAGACGCCATCGCCGGGCAGCGT
>CAUBIP010000101.1 GCA_958436045.1 uncultured Oscillospiraceae bacterium
ACTCGGAAGCCAGAGCGTTCAGAGCGGAGCCGCGGATGATGGGGGTGTCGTCGCCGGGGAAGCCGTAGAAGTCCAGCGTCTCGCGGACTTCCATCTCGACGAGCTCGAGCAGCTCTTCGTCGTCGACCTGGTCGCACTTGTTCAGGAAGACCAGAACGGAGGGGACGTTAACCTGGCGGGCCAGCAGCAGATGCTCCTTGGTCTGGGCCATGGGGCCGTCGGAAGCGGCGATGACGAGGATCGCGCCGTCCATCTGGGCAGCACCGGTGATCATGTTCTTAATGTAGTCAGCATGGCCCGGGCAGTCAACGTGGGCATAGTGACGCTTCGCGGTCTCATACTCAACGTGAGCGGTGTTGATGGTGATGCCGCGCTCTCTTTCTTCCGGAGCCTTGTCGATGGAAGAGTAGTCGGTGTACTCAGCGCCGCCCTGCAGAGCCAGCCACTTGGTGATGGCAGCGGTCAGGGTCGTCTTACCATGGTCGATGTGGCCGATGGTGCCGATGTTTACATGGGGCTTCGTTCTTTCAAATTTTTGCTTAGCCATTGAAAAAAATCCTCCTGTGATAATTGAACCTTATAAAACTTCAAGTCTTTGCCAACTAGCTTCATCATACAACAAAATTTGCAAAATGACAAGCCTTTTTTAATGCGCGCCGCGTTTTTCCATCAAGTCCTCCTGCATGCTGCGGGGGAGCTCGGTGTAATGGCTGGGCTCCATGGCATATTGGCCACGGCCCTGGGTCGCACTGCGCAGGTCCGTCGCGTAGCCAAACATCTGGCTCAGGGGGACATTCGCGTCCACCTGGGTAGCGCCGCCCCGGGGGATCATGCCCAGGATGGAGCCGCGGCGGGCGGTGATATCGCCGATGACCGTGCCGACGTATTCCTCCGGCACAATGACGGAGACCTTCATGACGGGCTCCAGGATGACCGGATGCGCCTTGAGGCAGGCATCGCGGAAGGCCATGGAACCGGCAATCTTAAAGGCAAGCTCAGACGAGTCGACCTCGTGATACGCGCCGTCGAGCAGCGTGACGATGCAGTCCACGACCGGGAACCCGGCCAGGACGCCCGACTCCATGCAGCCCTGCACGCCCAGATCCACAGCGGGAATGAACGTATTGGGGATGGCGCCGCCGACGATCTTGTTGACAAATTCGTAGCCCTTCCCAGACTCATTGGGCTCGACGCGGAGCTTGACCTTCGCGTACTGGCCCTTACCGCCGGACTGGCGGACAAAGCTCTGGGTGACCTCGACGGCGTCGCGGATGGTCTCTTTGTAAGCGACCTGGGGCGCACCGACGTTGGCTTCGACCTTAAACTCCCGCAGGAGCCGGTCGACAATGATTTCCAGATGCAGCTCGCCCATACCGGCAATGATCGTCTGGCCGGTCTCAGAATCGGTGTAGGCTTTGAAGGTCGGATCCTCCTCGGCCAGCTTCTGCAGGGCGATGGTCATCTTCTCTTGCCCGGCCTTTGTCTTCGGCTCGATGGCAACGCGGATGACCGGCTCCGGGAACTCCATGGACTCCAGCACGATGGGGTGCTTTTCGTCGCACAGGGTATCACCGGTGGTGGTATTTTTGATGCCGACGGCTGCCGCGATATCACCGGAGTAAACCATATCGAGGTCCTCTCGGTGGTTGGCATGCATCAGCAGGATCCGGCTCAGGCGCTCCCGCTTCCCCTTTGTGGCATTGAGGACCGTGGAGCCCTTGTTCAGGGTGCCGGAATAGACACGGAAGAAGCACAGCTTGCCGACGAACGGGTCCGTCGCGATCTTGAAGGCCAGCGCGGAGAAGGGCGCGTCGTCGCTGACTTCACGGGTCTCCTCTTCGTCGGTCTTCGGATTGATGCCGGTCATCGCCTTGATATCCAGCGGCGACGGCATATAATCTACAATCGCGTCCAGCAGGGCGATGACGCCCTTGTTGCGGTAGGCTGTCCCGCAGACGACGGGCACGAGGCGGACACCGATGGTGCCGCGGCGCAGGGCCGCACGGATGTCGCTCTCGGCGACCTTGCCGCCCTCCAGGAACGTCTCCATGATGCTTTCGTCTTCATCGGCGACGGCTTCGATGAGCTTTTCCCGGTATTCGTCGGCCAGGTCCCGCATGTCGGCGGGGATTTCTTCCTCGCGGATCTCCTTGCCGAGATCATCGGCAAAGTAATTCGCCTTCATCGTGATGAGGTCGATGACGCCGCAGAAATCCGCTTCCGCGCCGATGGGCAGCTGGATCGGGACGGCGTTGCATTTCAGCCGGTCGTGCATCATGTTGAGAACGTTATAGAAATCGGCGCCGACGATATCCATCTTATTGACGAACACCATGCGCGGGACGCTGTATTTATCCGCCTGATGCCACACCGTCTCCGTCTGGGGTTCGACGCCGCCCTTGGCACACAGTACCGTGACGGAGCCGTCCAGCACGCGGAGCGAGCGCTCCACTTCCACCGTAAAGTCCACGTGACCCGGGGTGTCGATGATGTTGATACGGCGGCCCTTCCAATGGCAGGTGGTGGCGGCGGAGGTGATCGTGATGCCACGCTCCTGCTCCTGCTCCATCCAGTCCATCGTGGCGGTGCCCTCGTGGGTCTCGCCGATCTTGTAGTTCACGCCCGTGTAATAGAGGATTCTTTCCGTTGTTGTGGTCTTACCGGCGTCAATATGCGCCATAATACCAATATTTCTTGTATTCTCAAGAGAGTACTGTCTCGGCATGGAAATGCTCCTTCTTTACCAACGGAAATGTGCGAAAGCCTTGTTGGCTTCGGCCATTTTGTGGGTGTCTTCGCGCTTCTTGACAGAGGCGCCGGTGTTGTTGCAGGCGTCCATGATCTCGCCGGCCAGGCGTTCCTTCATGGTCTTCTCGCCGCGCTTGCGGGAGTAGTCCGTCAGCCAGCGCAGGCCGAGGGTCTGACGGCGGTCGGGCCGGACCTCGATCGGGACCTGGTAGTTGGCGCCGCCGACACGGCGGGTCTTGACCTCCAGGGTGGGCATGATGTTTTCCATCGCCTGCTGGAAGGCTTCCAGGCCGTTCTTACCGGTCTTTTCTTCGACGATCTCAAAAGCGCCGTAGACAACTTTCTGCGCAACGCCCTTTTTGCCGTCGAGCATGATGCTGTTGACGAGCTTGGTCACCAGAACCGAATGGTACATCGGATCCGGCAAAACTTCTCTTTTGGGAACATTACCTCTTCTGGGCACTTCGCTTCCCTCCTTCATAGAATGATTTCATAGGTACTTCGAAAGGCGGACCTTTCGTTGGTGCCTGCCAAGAGGTCTTTTATCATAAAATATAAAAAACGTCATTGGCAAGGCGTCGCCTTGCGTCAAGGCGTGGAATGGGTCAAATTACTTTTTCTTGGCCTTCGGCTTCTTCGCGCCGTACTTGGAGCGAGACTGCATACGGCCCTGCACGCCCTGGGTATCGAGGGTACCACGGATGATGTGGTAACGGACGCCAGGAAGGTCCTTGACACGGCCGCCGCGGATGAGCACGACAGAGTGTTCCTGCAGATTGTGGCCGACGCCGGGGATGTATGCAGAAACTTCGTAGCCGTTGGTCAGGCGAACACGGGCGATCTTACGCAGTGCGGAGTTCGGCTTCTTCGGGGTCGTCGTTCTGACCGCGGTGCAAACGCCTCTCTTCTGGGGGGAGGACAGATCGGTGGGTCTGTTCTTCAGGGTGTTCATACCCTTCTGCAGTGCGGGAGCAGTGGACTTGTAGGTAGCCTGCTCTCTGCCTTTTCTTACCAACTGGTTAAATGTAGGCATGGGTTTCTCCTTTCTTAAAAATTGCTGCTTGCACAGCGTATATCTTATCCGGACTATTAGTAAAATATTCCGTTAAGACCAAAGTTTTACGAGACGATGGCCGCAGCGGCAGCTTTGACGTCGATCTCGCAGGCAGCGCCCAGCTCCACCATCGACGGGACCGGGCACACGGGGATGCCCTGGGCCTCACATTGGGCGGCCAGGGGCTCCGTCAAAGCCGGGTCGGCATCCTGGGCGAGGAAGACCTTCTGGACCTTCCCCTCCTGCAGCGCCCGGCGAATCTGCTTCATTCCAACAAGCTTCCGGCTTGTTTTCAGCTCTGAGAGCATGCCGAAACCTCCGTATATGCGATTCTTACGCGCTTTCTATTTGGGGGCGTTATGGGCGCACAAGTACGTGCGGCGTAACCCACCGAATGTTGATTATACCAGATAAAGGGCGTGAAGTCAACCGAAAAAATGGGATTTTTCCTGCTTTTTCGCGGCAGATGTGTAAGCGGTGATGCGGCCGCTGGCCGCTGCGCGCGTGCTTGCGACGCAGGGTGCTAGCTTGCAAGCGGGCGTTGTTGGGGGTTTTCTTATCCTAATATTTTCCAAGCAGCCGGGCTAGCGCCCTCCG
>CAUBIP010000102.1 GCA_958436045.1 uncultured Oscillospiraceae bacterium
TGAGCTGGCCAAGACAAGCTCTGCCGATAGCGCCACCAGCACCAACGGCGGCTTGGTCGAGAACCTGTCCCACAACAACTTTGGCGATGAGCGCGACGCCTGGTGCTATGATACCCAGCGCAAGGCCGGCGACTGCGAGATCGTCAAGACCGATTCCGGTTACGCCATCCTCTACTACGTTGGCCCCGGCGAAAACCGCCGCGCCAACCTGATCCGCACGGATCTGAAGAACGATGCCTATACCTCCTGGTACGAGGGCTATCAGAGCAAGTACACCTATGAATTCGGCAGCGGCATGAAATATGTCAACACCGACATTACCCTGACCAGCAGCCAGTCTTAAAAAAACGGGCAATTTTTGAAGCAGACAGAGCGGGGCGCGAAAGGCGCCCCGCTTTTGGTGAAGGAAGGAGAGACCATAATGGAGCAATGGATCCGGGAAGAGATGCTGCTGGGGGCGGATGCGATGGCACGGCTGGCAGAGAGTCATGTGGCGGTGTTCGGGATTGGCGGCGTCGGCAGCTTCTGCGCCGAGGCACTGGCCCGGGGCGGCGTCGGGGAATTGACCTTGGTCGACCACGATGCGGTGAGCCTCTCCAATTTAAACCGCCAGCTCTGCGCTCTGCATTCGACCTTGGGCCAGGGGAAGGCCGCCGTCATGGCCCGGCGCATCGCGGAGATCAACCCCGCCTGCCGGGTCCATGTGCTGGAAAAGCTCTATTGCGAGCAAGAGAAGGCCGCGTTTTTCGGCAGCCAGTATGATTATATCGTCGACTGTATCGACATGGTCTCCAGCAAGCTCAGCCTCATCCAAGAGGCTATGGCCCGGGGTATCCCCATCCTCAGCGCCATGGGGACGGGCAATAAGCTGGATCCGACGAAATTTGTCATCACCGATCTTTCCAAGACGAACAGCTGCCATCTGGCGCGGGTCATGCGCCGGGAGCTGCGGGCCCGGGGCATCACGCACCACCGGGTGCTCTACAGCACGGAGCCTGTCCGCACGCCGCTGCCGCTGGAAGCGCCGCCGGAGGGAAAGCGCAGCCTGCCCGGCTCTGTCTCCTGGGTGCCCTCCTGCGCCGGCCTGATGCTGGCGGGCGATGTCATCCTGCACCTGGCAGGCCCCCTGCCGGAATAAAAAACTGCATGAAAAGCGGAAAAACGCCCAGGTCCCGGCTTTTGCCGGGCCCTGGGCGCGTTTTGTGCAGTTATGCAATATCCGTGACCTTGTAATCCTGGGCTTCGACGGCGCTTTTCAGCGTATCATTCTCCACCGGGGCGTCCAGGGTGACGATGGCGGTACCGGCCTCGTGGCTGACCTCAGCCGCCGCGACGCCCGGGATGGCCTCCAGCGTCTTCTTGACCCGCGCCTCGCAGTGCTGGCACATCATGCCTTCGATCTTCATGGTTTTTGTCATAGCGCTTTGCTCCTTTGCATGTTTTTTGTGGTGGTGTTGTATTTTACGGTCATGGCGGCCGTTATACAGCTGGAACAGGTTCAGCCGCAGCGCGTTGGAGACGACGCAGAAGCTGGAAAGGCTCATGGCTGCGGCCCCGAACATCGGGTTGAGCTGCCAGCCCAGCAGCGGGATAAAGACCCCCGCCGCCAGGGGAATGCCGATGGTGTTGTAGATAAACGCCCAGAAGAGGTTTTCATGGATATTCCGCAGCGCCGCCCGGCTGAGTCGGATGGCCGCCGGGACATCGCGCAGGCGGCTCTTCATCAGGACGACGTCCGCCGCGTCGATGGCGACGTCCGTCCCGGCCCCGATGGCGATGCCGGTATCGGCCTGGGTCAGGGCCGGAGCATCGTTGATGCCGTCGCCGACCATGGCCACCTGGCCCTGGCGCATAAGATCACGGATGGCGGCCTGCTTGCCGTCGGGCAGGACCCCGGCAATGACCTCGTCAACCCCGGCCTGTTTGCCGATGGCCTGGGCTGTCCGCTTATTGTCCCCGGTGAGCATGACGACGCGGATGCCCATATTTTGCAGCTGCCGGATGGCGTCGGGGCTGTCATCCTTGATGACGTCGGCCACAGCGATCAGGCCTGCCAGCTTGCCGTCCAGGGCGAAGAACAGCGGGGTCTTGCCCTGCTCAGCGAGCTGGGCGGCAAGGCACATTGTTTTATCGTCCAGCGAGGCGAATTTGCCGATGAAGGCGGCGTTGCCGCCCAGGGCTGGGCGGCCCCGGTACTGGGCGCGCAGACCGTTGCCGGGCAGAATCTCAAAGTCTGTGACTTCCTCCGTCGGCAGTGCGTCGTCCTGGGCCCGGATGGTGATGGCCTGGGCCAGGGGATGCTCGCTCTTTTGCTCCAGGCTGCAGGCCAGCTGCAGCAGCTGCTGCGGCGTGAAGCCGGGTGCCGGGTAGAGGTCCGTCACCCGAGGCGCGCCGACGGTGATGGTGCCCGTCTTATCCAGGGCGACGATCTCCGTCGTCCCCGTGCGCTCCAGGGAGGCAGCGGTTTTGAACAAAATGCCGTGCTTGGCCCCAACACCGCCCCCGACCATGATGGCCACCGGCGTGGCCAGGCCCAACGCGCAGGGGCAGCTGATGACGAGCACAGAGATGCCCCGGGCCAGCGCGTAGCCGACGGTCTGGCCCGTCAGCAGCCAGATGACCGTCGTCACCGCTGCGATGGCAATGACCACCGGGACGAACACGCCGGAGACCTTGTCCGCGACCTTCGCGATCGGCGCCTTCGTCGCCGCCGCATCGCTGACCATCTGGATGATCTGCGCCAGCGTCGTGTCCTCACCGACGCGGCTGGCGCGGCAGCGCAGGAAGCCGGAGCGGTTGACCGTCGCGGCGCTGACCAGGTCGCCGGGGCCCTTATCCACCGGGATGCTCTCGCCGGTGAGAGCCGACTCGTCTACGGCGCTGCCGCCCTCCAGGACGACGCCGTCCACCGGGATGTGCTTGCCGGGGCGGACGACAAATTCATCGCCCTGCCGGACCTGGGCGATGGGGACCTCCTGTTCTGCACCGCCCCGCACGACTGTCGCCGTCTTTGGTGCCAGCTGCATCAGGCTCTGCAGAGCGTCCGTCGTCTTGCCCTTGGAGCGGGCCTCCAGCATTTTCCCCACGGTGATAAGGGTCAGGATCATAGCGGCGGATTCAAAATAGAGCTCGTGCATTCCGTGCATGACGGCGTCCGCATCGCCCCGGAGCTGCGCGTCGGTCATGGCGAAGAGCACCGCCGTGCTGTAGCCAAAGGCCGCCGTTGCGCCCAGGGCTACCAGCGTGTCCATATTCGGTGCGCCCCGGAAGAGGCTCTGGAAGCCGCTTATGAAAAAGCGCTGGTTGATGACCATCACCGCTGCCGTCAGCAGCAGTTCGATCAGTCCCATGGCGATATGATTTTCCGCCAAAAAGCCGGGCAGCGGCCAGCCCCACATGGTGTGGCCCATGGAGAGGTACATTAAAAGACTCAGAAAAATCAACGATGCCAGCAGCCGCCGCTTCAAAGCGGGCGTCTGCCGATCCGCCAGTGCGTCAGGCGCCGGGGCCGCCGCTTGGGCGCCCGCGCCCTTTTGCGCCGCGCCATAGCCCGCCGCCTGGACAGCGGCGAGGATGGCCGCACTGTCTGCCGTTCCCTCGACGCCCATGGAGTTTGTCAGCAGGCTGACGCTGCACTCTGTGACGCCTGGGACCTTTCGCACGGCTTTTTCCACCCGGGCGCTGCAGGCGGCGCAGCTCATCCCGGTCACTTCATATTGTTGCATCTTCTTGGTTTGCCCCCTTTACGCGACCCGCTGCGGCGGATTATTTCATTAGCTTCTGCAGTGTCGCCACCAGCTCGTCGATGACCTCGTCATCTCCCGCGCGGATATCATGGGCGACGCAGGTACGGATATGGTTGGCCAGAAGATCCCGGTTAAAGGCGTTGATGGCAGCATTGACCGCGGCGGACTGCACCAGAATATCCGTGCAGTAGGCGTCCTTTTCCACCATGCCGCGGATGCCGCGAATCTGGCCCTCAATGCGGCTGAGCCGGTTGCACAGGCGCTTCCGCTCTGCTTCGGCCCGTTCCTTTGTCTTATGGCAGCAGCTGCCGGGCGCATGCCCGGTTTCCGGTCTGTCCATACGATCACCTCCGGTCAAAATACCCCCACCGGGTATTTTGAATATATACCCCCATGGGGTATTTGTCAAGCCCCGCTGCGTGGAATTATTTTTTGCGCTGCGGCGCAAACTATGCAAAAACCCAGCCAAAACCCCGGAAAATGAAAAAATACGTGACATTTTGACTGGTTTTCTTGAAAATTTTTGAGGGATATTACGAAAACTTAACA
>CAUBIP010000103.1 GCA_958436045.1 uncultured Oscillospiraceae bacterium
TCACACCCAGTACTGTATCTGCTCGCCCATTGTGGACGCCGACGGTACGATCTACTTCAAGAACGACTCTGGCTATCTCATGGCCATCGGCAGCAAGCCCGTCTCGCTGGAGATCACCCAGCAGCCTACGAAGCAGACCTACGAAGCAGGGGAGACCTTTGACGCTGCTGGCCTGCAGGTCATGGCGACGTATAAAAACGGCGCAAAGCGGGATATCACCACGGCGCTGGATTGGAATACGGATGCGCTGACGGTGAATGACACGCAGTTTGAATTGACCCTGCCCCTGGGCTACCAGAACCGGGACGGCAAGGCGGGCCAGGAGGTCCCCGACCTGACAGTGACGCTGCAGCTGACCGTCACGCCCAAGCAGGATCCGGAGCCCCCGACGCCGCCGGCGCTGCCCTTTACCGATGTCCCGGAAAACGCCTGGTACACGGAAAATGTCCGCTACGTCTATGAGCAGCATTTGATGTACGGCACGACGGATACGCTCTTCAGCCCGAACCAGAACCTGACCCGGGCCATGTTCGTTGCGATGCTCTACCGGATGGAAGGCTCGCCGGAGGTCAGCGGGACGGCACCGTATTCGGATGTCCCCGCCGGTGCGTACTATGAAAAGGCGGTCATCTGGGCCAGCGCCAACGGCGTGGTCTACGGCAGCAATGGCAAGTATGACCCGGACGGCAAGATCACCCGGGAGCAGATGGCAGCCATGATGCGGCGCTACGCAGCCTTCTGCCAGATCGACACCAGCGACCGGGCGGACCTCGCTGGATTTGGCGATGCCGCACGGGTCAGCAGCTGGGCCAGAGAGGATATGCGCTGGGCGGTCGCGGTCAACCTGCTCTACGGCAGCGGCGGCAACCTGAACCCGACGAATCACGCCACCCGTGCCGAGGCGGCATCGATTCTGAAGCGCTTTGCGGTCAATATTCTGAAGTAAGCGCTGCGGCATTTCCCTTCGTGCTTTTACAGCCGGTCCGGCAGGGGGCCGGCCGGCTGTGAAAAATTTAAAATATGGAGGTCCAAATGAAAAAGAGAATTCTTGCGGTACTTTTGTGCTGCGCTATGCTCCTGGGCGTCCTGCCAATTTTTGCGCAGGCAAGCGACGTACCGGCCAGCGACTCGCTGGGGACGGTTTATCTTTCCATCAGCGATGATGCAAAGTACGTCGAAGGCAACGACGACGCCGGGACGATCATGGCCTATGTGCCGATCAGCCTGGATGAAGTCGCGAAGATTAAGCTGGAGGACTATAACCTGAGCAAGTACATCATGCTGGACAAGGAAGGCGAAGAAACGGTCACAGTCTTGCACCTGTTTCTCTATGCACTGAAAAACTTCTACGGTTCGGTTGATGCAAAAGCATTCACGGCGAGTGGCGCCCCTGGTTCCCTGTTTATGACGGCGTTCTGGGGCCATGACTGCAACCTGACGTATTATGTCAACGCGGAGTATCCGGAAGCCAGACCTGGCTGGGGTGCGACGGCGGATATTATTCCCCTCAAATCCGGGGACTTCATTGATCTTTCCATGTATACCAGTTGGGCATTCTACAGCGACGACGCAGCTGGCTATCATTACTTCCTGGATGCGGATGGAAAAATCACGCACGACTATACGACAGATATCACGCAGGCACTGCCGATCAGCTACGGGCGTACCTGGAACGGGATGGGCGGCAAAACCGAGACGGTCCCGGAGACAACGGGAACCCTGTACTACAGCAAGACCTTCTATGACAAGGACGCCCAGTCTGTTACAGTCGATGCCGAGGGCAAGGCACAGATTACCTTCCCGTCTGATGGTACCTGGTATCTCTGGGCCGACGGCGGCTACGGCAAGAGTGCCGGCAATGAGGAGGCGATTGTCTCTGCTCCGGCTTACGCCAAGGTGATTGTCACCAATAAGGATAAGGATGCAGCGCAGGCCGTTGCAGATCTGATCAACGCCCTGCCGTCCGCTGCGAACCTTACGCTGGCAGATAAGGACGCCGTCGTAGCGGCCCGGGAAGCCCTTTCGGCTCTGACGGAAGCCCAGCTGGCCTACGTCAGTGACGAGACGCTGGCGCTGCTGGAAAAGGCAGAGGCGAAGCTTGCCGCACTGGAAAAGCCCATTCCCTTTACGGACCTGACCCAGGATTGGTATCGGGAGAGCGTTGCCTATGTCTATCGCAATAACCTGATGTACGGCACGACCAACACGACCTTCAGCCCGGATGCAAACCTGACCCGCGCCATGTTCGCGGCGATGCTGTATCGCCTGGCGGGCAGCCCGCGTGTCGTTGGCACCTGCCCCTTCCCGGATGTTCCCAGCACCGCGTATTATCTGGATGCTGTGATCTGGGGCGAAAAGAACGGCATTATTTACGGCGAGGGCGGAAAATTCAATCCCGATGGCAAGATCACCCGGGAGCAGATGGCCGCTATGATGCGCCGCTATGCCGATTTCTGCGAGCTGAAGACCGATGCCCGAGCAGACCTGAGCGGTTATACGGATGCCGCCGCGGTCAGCAGCTGGGCACTGAATGATATGAAGTGGGCCGTCGCAGAGCACCTGCTCTACGGCGATACCAATAGCCACCTGAACCCGACGAACAACGCCACCCGTGCCGAAGCCGCCGCGATCCTGCAGCGCTTTGCCACGCGGCTGGCAAAGTAACGGGCGGGCAACTACGCTTGCAACAGGAACCAACAGAACACACAAAAGGGGCTGCCTCCCAAAGAGGCAGTCCCACATTTTTTGTTTTATTCTATTTATAAATCAAGAAACAAAACGCGGAAGGCGATTTTGCCTGCCGCGTTCGCGTATGATAAAATTGATATTGTAACTTTTTGCGATTTGGCGCGATCAGCACAGGCCGTGGCGGTGCATGACCTGGCGCAGGTTTTCCAGCGCGGGGGCGGACATTTCGCCCAGCGGCAGGCGGCAAGGGCCGACAGGGAAGCCCGCCAGGCACATGGCGGCCTTGATAGGAATCGGGTTGACTTCTGAGAATAGCGCGTCGATGAGGTCCATGGATTCGTTCTGCAGCTTTGCGGCTCGGGGATAATCCTGGGCAAGGCAGGCGTCTGTCATCTGGCAGACCAGCTCCGGCGCGAGATTGGAGAGCACGGAGATCACGCCCCGGCCACCCAGCGCCAGGATGGGGACATTCTGATCGTCGTTGCCGGACCAGATCGGGAAATCCGGCCCGCACAGGGCGATCGTCCGGGAGACCTGGGCGGTATTGCCGCAGGCTTCCTTGACCCCAGCAATATTCGGGTGCTTTGCCAACGCGGCATACTGGCTAGGCGTCATGTGTACGCCTGTGCGGGAGGGGACGTTGTAGAGAATGACAGGGATATGCACCGCGTCGGCCAGGGCGGTATAATGGCGCAGCAGGCCGTCACTGTTGCATTTGTTATAGTAGGGCGTGACAACGAGCAGCGCGTCGGCCCCGGCGGCCTCGGCGGCTTTGCTTTTTTCGATGGCGTGGACGGTATCGTTGGTGCCGGTACCGGCGATGACCTTGCAGGCGCCGTTTGCCGCGGTGACGCAGTGGGCGATGAGGGCGGTCTGCTCCCGGTCGCTCATTGTTGCGGCTTCGCCGGTCGTCGCACAGACGGCAACGGCGCTGACGCCTGCCTGGATCTGGCGCGCCAGCAGGGTATCAAATAGCTCGTAGTTAATTTGATGTTCCGCAAAAGGCGTAATCAGCGCGGTACAAGTTCCTTCAAATACTGGCTGTTTCATAGTGCTACACCTCCGTGTTATTCTATTGCCCAGTTTTGTGGGCGTGCATACACTTTGATAAATCTGTTGCAATTTCTGCTTCTTTTCTATTATAATAGATAAACGACAAGAAATCAATGCCGGGAAATGGCGGCGCGGCTGCGCTGCGGATTGCCGGTGAAAGGAGCCAGACCTTTTGAAAACAAAGGATTTTTACTATGATCTTCCGCCGGAGCTCATCGCCCAGACGCCGCTGGCGCAGCGGGACGCCTCTCGGATGCTATACCTGGACCGCCGGACCGGTGCACTGCAGCACCGGCACTTTACAGACCTTTGCGATTATCTCGCCCCTGGCGACTGCCTGGTCATCAACAATTCCCGCGTCCTGCCAGCCCGGCTGCTGGGGCACCGGGAGCCCTCCGGCGGCGCAATCGAGGTTCTGCTGCTGCAGGATAAAGGCGACGGCCTTTGGGAGTGCCTGACAAAGCCGGGCCGGAAGACGAAGGAGGGGACGGCCCTCTCCTTTGGCGACGGCGCTTTGAC
>CAUBIP010000104.1 GCA_958436045.1 uncultured Oscillospiraceae bacterium
GGTTCATCAGCCTAAATGAACCGCCCACGGGGCTTTTTCACGCGTTATGCTTCCTCCGGGAAATAGATGCCAAACAATTCCCGGGCGCTGGCCTGGACAGCATCGCAATAAGCCCGGTAGCACTGCATCAGCTGCGCGCCCCGCGCCGTTACAACAGAGCTGCCGCCGCTGGCGCCGCCCTGCTGCCGCGCCAAAAGCGCGCCGCCCAATTGGGCCTCCGCTGCCGCGATCATGCCGCGTCCCTTGCTGTAGGAAATGCCGACCTGGCGGCAGGCCGCCAGCAAAGAGCCCGTCTCCTGCGTCAAATGCAGCAGCTGCAGCGTCTGCGTCCCAAAAAACGGCTGCTCCTTGCACAAGGTGATCTCGACCTCCGAGTACAGCTTCTGCAGCTCCTGCGTCCCCGGCAGACGCCGGGCCTCCGGCGTGCGCTGCACATCCTCCAAAATCCCGGCGTCGTCCACCGGGACGACCGTCCGGTCCAGCCCGGCATGGTAGATCGCGCCGCCCAGCCCGTCAGGGCCCGTATAGGCGCACAGCGCATCGAAGCACTCACCCCGGAGCAAAATCGGGTGCCCATTTCTCCCCTGGTAGGCCGGGACACAGACGCTGCCCCGGGCCGCGACCAGCGCCCGTACCGTCTGCACCGAGCACAGCGCCAGATCGACCGGCACGACCAGCGCCGCATCACATTTATCCCGCAGATAGGCCAGTCCCTGCTTAATGCAGTCGAACATCTGCGCCTCGCCGCTGCTACGGAGGAAGACGAGATTCCGCCGCGCTACAAGCTTTTCCGTCCGGCTATCGGCGCAGATGACGCAGATGCGTGAAATATCCGCCCGTTGCAAAACCGTCACAGCCCGCTCAATGGCGGAGATCGTCCCGACCTTTTTCTGCGGGGCAAAGCCCACCTTCCGGGCTGTCCGCCCCGCTGCTACGACCAATGCTGCGATCATCCTGTTCCCTCCTTCTTTCTGCGTTTCCCGCTTCCTACCAAATACGCCCGCAGCCGCTCTAACTGCGCATTGGCGTCCTGATTGCCCATCCAGTATAGTCTGCCAAGCTTTTCCATATCCCCCTCCAGCCGGGTGACCTGCAGATCTGCCGACGGGCTGATGACCACGAGCCGCCCGGCCTGCTCCAGCGCCTCCAGCTCCTGGCACTGCCGGTTATACCGGGCGCCGCTGCCTGCCAGCTGCGCGGCCAATAGCGGATAGGCGGGGTATTTTACCCGCTTGTGTTTCCCCGTTTTCCGATAGTCCGCCGGGCGCGTGCGCACGACGATGATCTTCTCAAAGCCCGCCGCCAGCGCCCAGGCATAGGGAATCTTATCGGCGCAGCCGCCGTCCAGATACGGCGTACCGTCGATCCAGACCGGCTTCGAGACAAAAGGCATCGACGCCGATGCCCGCACCGCCTGAAACAGTGCTGGGCACGCGCCCTTTTCAAAATACACGGCCCGCCCTGTCGTGCAGTCCGTCGCCACGGCCAAAAAGCGCCGGTCCGTCCGGGCAAATGTCGCCTCGTCAAAAGGCTCCCACTGGTTAACAGTGTCAAACAAAAAGTCAAATCCAATAACACCCCGATTGCGCCGCAGCGCCTTAGCTCCGACATAGCGGGGATCGTGCCGGTAGGTCAGGTTGATGCGCGCCGCCCGACCGATCTGCCCGGCGACGTAATTCAGCCCCGTGAGCGCCCCGGCGGAAACGCCGATGGTACACTGCATCTGGATGCCCGCCTGGAGCAGCGCATCCAGCACACCGCTGGTATAAACGCCGCGAAACGCGCCGCCCTCCAGCACCATGCAGCCCGGCGTCAACGGCCCGGTATACTGCCCCGCCGGCAGTGCCGCCACGCTGGAATATGCCTTTTCCTTCATCCTGCCCCACCCTTTTTCCGCGCGATCTGCCGCCCGTTTTTGTTTACTATAGCACATTTTTCTCCCCCGCGCTATCCCTTTTACCGCGCCGGATTAGATCGCGCCATTTCGGGGCATTCTTTAGAATGGAAAGGAGGCCCAGTCATGAACGACCGGCACACCGCAGCCTTACAAAACCTCTGGCTGCATTATTTTAACGACGTGCTGCTGTACAAAGGGCTGATTACCGCTGCAGAGCACAGCAAAATGGCACAACAGATCACGACGGCCTGCCCCGCCCCGGAGGCCGTTTCCAAAATTCACCGGTAGCAGCGCCGGTGCCCTTGTGGTATAGTGGCAAAAAAAGCAAAAGGAGCGCACCCATGGATATTCACAGCGCGCGGCAGCTGCTGCGCCAGAAAAGCATTTATGAAATCCCCCTGCGGGTCACGTTTTACGCCCGGGTCTCCTCGGAATCGGATGAGCAGCTCAACTCGCTGAGCAATCAGGTGGCCTATTACGAGGATTTCATTCGCAAGAACCCCACCTGGGACTATATCCCCGGCTATACCGACGAGGGTCTCTCCGGCATCTCGACCCGCAAGCGGGAGAATTTTCACCGCATGGTCCAGGACGCCGAGGCCGGGGCCTTCGATCTGATCGTCACCAAGGAGATCTCCCGTTTTGCCCGCAATACGCTGGATTCCATCTCTTTCACCCGCCAGCTGCTGGCCGCTGGGGTTGCGGTCTTCTTCCAAAATGACAACATCAATACACTGGACGAGGACGCTGAGCTGCGGCTTGCCATCATGTCCTCCATCGCCCAGGATGAGCTGCGCAAGCTCTCCAGCCGCGTCCGCTTTGGCCACCAGCAGGCCATCCGGGAGGGTGTCGTCCTGGGCAACAGCCGCATCTTCGGCTACCGCAAGGACCGCGGGCGACTTGTGATCGACGAGGCCGAGGCGGAGATGGTCCGGTCCCTCTTCCAGCTCTATGCCTCCGGGGACTACAGCATGAAGCAGCTGGAGAAGCTCTTCTGGGACAAGGGCTACCGCAACACCCGAGGCAACAAGCTCTCCCATACGACCATGGCAAATATCATCGCCAACCCGAAATACAAGGGCTATTACGCTGGGAATAAGGTCAAGGTCATCGACATGTTCACCAAGAAGCAAAAATTTCTCCCGCCGGAGGAGTGGGTCGTATTCAAGGACGAGACCGGCGAGACCGTCCCGGCCCTGGTTTCCGAAGCCCTGTGGGACGAGGCAAACGCTATTTTGCAGCGGCGCAGCAGCGATGTCCGCCAGCGGCAGAACCAGTGCAATCACCCCAATCTGCTGACCGGCAAGCTCTACTGCGGCTGCTGCGGCGCCCCCTATTACCGTAGGGACGCCAAGGACCGCCGCGGGCGCAGCAACAGCAAATGGGTCTGCTCCGGCAAGCTCAAAAACGGTGCCGCCGCCTGCCCCGCCGTCCCACTCTATGAGCAGGAGCTGAAGACAGTCCTCGCGGATGTCTTTCGTGACACCCGCCCCGCTGCCGGGGCTCTGGCCGCACGCTACACGCAGATGTACCAGGCCCTGACCGCAGCACCGGATGGCCAGATGGAGGCCGCAAAGCTGCAAAGCGCCATCGACCATGTGAACCGAAAAAAGCGCAAGCTGCTGGACTACAACGCCGCCGGACAAATCACCGACCGGGATTTTCTGACCATGACGGCAGAGTGCAACCGGGAGCTGGAGGCGCTGATACAGCAGCAAAACGCCCTGGCGCAGCCGCCCGGCTCCCGCCAGGAATTTGACCATCACCTGGCGCAGCTGAACGCCGCACTCCGCCAGGCCCAGGCGTCGATCGAAACGGCGGCCATCGGCAAGGCCTTTGTAGACAAATTCATCTCCAAGATCACCGCCACCCCGGCAGGCGATGCGATTCAGCTGGAGATTCAGGTTTTCAGCGGCGAAGTGACGACAAAATACCTGCAGACGCTCTCCAAACGGGCGCGCTCCGATGCGCCGCTGCAGGTTCGTCCGGGCCACATGTGCAAGAAGATGATCGAGGCCTACGAGCGTTCCATGCACTAATCCGCAGACCACTGGGAACGGCGCAGGGCCATATTTGCCGCACCGCTCCGTGACCTGGGCGCGGAAATTTGAATGAGTTCCCCACAAAGCCGCCCCTGGCCGCGCTGCTGCGGCAGCGCCTGCCCGGTGTCATCCAGTTTGCTGCACGCAAAAACGCGGTGCGATCCCCGTTTTGGAGACCGCACCGTGTTTTTGCCATTTTGTCATACGACCCAGCAATGTTTTCTTTTTGTTTTTTATTTGTTCATAGCTTATTCAAATTTATCCCGTATGCTGTCATTGTAAACATCAGAACGCA
>CAUBIP010000105.1 GCA_958436045.1 uncultured Oscillospiraceae bacterium
TTATCATACCACATTTTCCTCCCCTTGCCAATTACAGTTTGGTTACAGTTTCCAATTTTGGGATAAAACTCCGCCTGTCGGTCGTGCAGCAGCGGTGCGGCATCTTTTTCCGGACCACGATTCCACACCAAAGATATATCTGATGTTTTTTTATCGTGCATCAACGAAGCGTAAGAATGTCAAATTTTTTTGGGGCCTGGCGAACCAGGCCCCAAATTTACCCCGCAGCTTCCAGCATGGTCTCAAGAAAAATCCCGTACCCTGTCGTCGGGTCATCGACCAGGACGTGGGTCACGGCGCCGATGAGCTTGCCATTTTGCAGGATCGGGCTGCCGGACATGCCCTGGACGATGCCGCCGGTGGCGGTCAGGAGGGCCGGGTCGGTCACCCGGAGCAGGAGGTTGCGGCCGTCCTGCGCGCCGTCGGGATAGATTTTTAAAATCGTCACATCATAATCCCGCGGCGTTGTGCCGCAGACGGTACTGCGAATTTTGGCAGTTCCGGTGACGATCTCGCCGCGGGGCGCGACGGGCAGTGTTGCCGGTACGGCGGTCTGCGTCAGCGTGCCGAAGACGCCGCAGGGCGTGTTTTTTGCGATCTCGCCGATGGGCGTCAGGGCTGTGGCAGCGCCCTGGAGTTGGCCCGGCTTGCCCCGCTCCCCTTTCTGCACGGCAACGATTTGGGCGGGCAGGACCGTCCCGCCGGCAGCGGGCAGGAGCTTGCCGGTCTGCGGGTCACTGATGCCGTGGCCCAGCGCGCCGAACGCGCCGGTGGATGGGTCAATATACGTGACGGTCCCGACGCCAGCCAGGCTGTCGCGGACGGTGATCCCCAGCTGGCCGCTATCCGGCTGCAGGGGCGCCAGCAGGTCCAGGCGCTTGCCGTTCCGGTCCATGGACAGGGCCACGGCGCCGTCTGCCTGGGCGATGCGGTCCTGCAGCTGCTGGCAGGTATGCACCGGGATTTGATCGACGGCAAAAATACGGTCCCCGGGCTTCAGCTTCGCCGCGCAGCGGTCACTCACGCTGGCGATCAGGATGCCCTGTGCCTCGACCTCTAGGCCGACGGCCTCGCCCCCAGGGATCAGCTCCAGGCCCAGCGCCTGGGCCGTCAAGGCCGCCAGCAGCGCAAAGGCGATCAAAATTTTTTGCGCGGTTTGATACATCCCATTTCTCATCGCGTCATTCCTTTCCGTTTCCCCCTACTAATGTGGCCGCTTTTCCCGGTTTCAAGCAGGGAGCGCAGCTAGAAAAATCAAGCAGATTTCCCTGCCCAAAAACGGAAAACAGCCAGACGGCGATGCGTCTGGCTGCTGGACTGACAGAAAAACTCAGGTCTGGGATAAATTGGCAGAAATGCCCTGGCACCATGCGTAAAGCGGGTCGAGGGCGGATAAGGTCTCACGGACACGGGCGGGAAGGGCCGTGTCATAGAGCCCGTCGTCAACCGGGTGGCGAGAGATTGCCATCAGGTTTTTTAGATTCCACCAGGGGGCAAGCCGGGCATCGGAGCACGGCTTTTGGCGCTTGTATCGGTCGCCGGTGAGGGCGAGGCCGGTTTTGCGGCGCAGGTCCTCACACAGGGCAAGAAATTCTCCCGGCTTTGCCGCCAGCCTTGCGCGGAAGACCTGCATCCAGGCGGCGCGGGGGCCCCAGAGGACGAAGCCGTAGTTATAGCCCTCGGGCGTGATCTCAAAAAACAGGGACGGCTCCTCGCCCCAATACGTCTCGCCGCGGCGGATGCAGAGCCACAGGCTCTCTTTATACGGCGCGGCGTGGGCAAACCGTGCGTCGCGATAGATGCGGGAGACCTTCATGCAGTACCCGCTTCTGCCTGCAAACGGCGTGAAAATTTCCTCACTGAAGGCGACCAGCGGGCGATAGAGCGCCTCAAGATACGTCTGCTTATGGGCGGAAAACCAATCGCGGTTGTTATTGAACCGCAGCTGCCAGAGAAAGTCGATGGCTTCGGGCCGGAAGCCGGAAAATGCTTCACTCACAGGGTATAGACCCCCGGCAGCGTGCAGATGTGGCGGGTATCGAGGACGACCTTATCTCGCAGCTTGTCCATCTGCGCCTTGAGCTCCGAATGGCCGACCAGGATGACGACAAGGTCGACATCCCGCAGGAAGGCGTCAAAATCGTGATACTGGTTGGGGACAAGGTCGCGCTTGACCATCGGATCATAGACCTTGACCTGGCCGGCGGCCAGATGGCGCTCCAGATTCTCCAGCATTTGCAGGGTCGGGCTCTCGCGGACGTCGTCGACGTCTTCTTTATACGTCAGACCATACAGGCCGACACGGCGGGCATCTGTGATGCCGCGCTCACGCATGACGTCTGCGATGCGGCCCAGGACGAATTCCGGCATGGAGTCGTTCGTCAGGCGGGCGCATTTGATCAGCCTGGCCAGCATGGGGTAATCCCCCACCAGGAACCACGGGTCGACGCTGATGCAATGGCCGCCGACGCCGGGGCCGGGGTTCAGGATATTGACCCGGGGGTGCTTATTGGCGATGCGGATGATCTCGTAGACATCCATCCCGTCGCTGCGGCAGATCTTGGCCAGCTCGTTGGCATAAGCAATGTTGATATCGCGGAATGTATTCTCCACGACCTTTGTCATCTCCGCCGTGCGGATATCCGTCACAACAATCTCGCCCTGGCAGAAGGTCGCGTAGGCGGCCTTGACCCTTTCGCCAATGGCGGGCTCGTCGGCGCCGATGGTCCGGGAGTTGTGCTGCAGCTCATAGACCATATTGCCGGGGATGATGCGCTCCGGTGCGTGGACCAGGTGAATATCCTCGCCGATGGTGAAGCCGGCTGCTTCGACAACGGGGCGGACGAACCGGTCAATGGTGCCGGGGCTGATCGTCGACTCGACGACGACCGTCGCGCCCTTGGGGCAGACCTGCATCACGTCCTGCACGGCGCCGACGACATAGCGCGGATCAATCCGCTTGCTGGCTTTGTCGTACGGGGTCGGGACGGCAACAATGTAAAGATCCGTCTTTTGATAGGCCGTCGTAAACTGGATGCCGCTGGCGACGGCGCTTTGGAACAGCTCCGGCAGGCCCTTCTCCTCAAAGGAGAGCTCCCCCGCCTGCAGCTTTTCCACGATGGCGGCGTTGTAGTCCGTCCCGACGACCTCGTTGCCGTGGGCCGCGAACATCAGCGCGGTCGGCAAGCCGATATATCCCAATCCGATCACATTTATCATAATACATTCGCTCCATTTTTTCGGGGCATCGCCGCCCCGGTCGTTCTTCCATGCGATCCCGCATAATTGCTATTAGTGTACCATTAACGACAGGAAAATGCAATTGTTTCCCGCAGAATTTAAAAAAACTTCAAAAAGCATGCCGAACCGGTAGGCAATGAGATTGACACGCCGGGCGTGCGTGCTATACTGAAACGGAATAAGTTAGCGCCCGCAAACTGCGCGGTGTTTTCTTTATGGTAAACGGTTAGTTTCCGCTAACTAGCAAGAAGATGATAGCAAAGGAGAGGACCCCGATCGGCACCCTCAAGGCCCTGGGCTTCCGGGATCGGCAGATCATCCGGCACTACGCTGGCTATGCCGCGATGGTCGGCGTCATCGGCCTGGCCGGGGGCGTCGCGGCGCTGGACTACCTACTGCAGTCCATGGCCGGGGAATACGAGATGCACCTGGCCATCGGCCCCGTCACCTACTGCGTGAGCATCCTGCTCACCTGCGGCGTCTCCGTCCTGGTCAGCCTGTTGGTCGGCCGGAAAAACCGCAAGATCAACATGGTCGAAGCCCTGAAGGGAACGGAATAAGCCATATAGAATTAAAATCCGCGGCGTGCGCCATTACTGGCGCACGCCGCAATACTATCTAAAAAAGCCTCGCAGAGTTTGCGCCGCGCACGGCGCAAAAAAATTCCAATCCGTTTTTTCCGGCGGCATGTACGTCGGGAAAAACTCTTCTCGCCCTGCAAGTTGGGTGAGACTCCAATTGTGCAAGCTCTGCGCAGCACAATTGG
>CAUBIP010000106.1 GCA_958436045.1 uncultured Oscillospiraceae bacterium
ATCAGGCCCTTATAGGGCTAGTGCAAGCCACCGGCTTCGCCGGTGGTTTTGACTTTGGCGTTTGCGCGCCGTTACGGCGCGACAGTGGCTTCCGGGGCGCGCCAGCTGCGGGCGCAGGCGACAGCGCGCCGCCAGCCCTCCAGATGTGTTTGTCGGGCCTCTGGCGTCATGGCAGGGGTGAAATCCTGCTCCAGCGCCCAGACGGCGCGAATCTCATCCAGGTCCTGCCAATAGCCGACGGCAAGACCGGCCAGGTACGCCGCGCCCAGGGCCGTCGTCTCAATGCACCGGGGGCGCAGCACTTGGGCGTCCAGCAGATCGGCCTGGAACTGCATCAGGAAGCTGTTGGCGCTGGCGCCGCCATCGACCTTCAGGCAGCGCAGCGGCAGCCCGGCGTCCTGCTCCATGGCCCGGCAGACATCGGCGACCTGGTAGGCCAGAGACTCCAGCGTGGCCCGGGCCAGATGAGCCCGGCCAAAGCCCCGGGTCAGGCCGACGATCGCGCCCCGGGCGTAAGGATCCCAATAGGGCGCGCCCAAGCCGGTGAATGCCGGGACGACATAGCCGCCCGCCGTATTCGGCACACTGCGAGCCAGCGCCTCTGTTTCAGCGGCGCTTTCGATCACGTGCAGCTCGTCTCGCAGCCACTGAACCGCGGCTCCGGCGACGAAGACGCTCCCCTCCAGGGCATACTGGGCCGTGCCGTCCGGGCTGGCGGCCAGTGTTGTCAGCAGGCCATTCTGGGAGGCGACGGCGTGGGCGCCGGTGTGCATGAGCAAAAAGCAGCCGGTGCCATAGGTATTTTTGACCTCCCCCGGAGCAAAGCAGCACTGGCCAAAGAGCGCGGCCTGCTGGTCCCCGGCGGCCCCGGCGATTGGAATGCCGCCGCCAATCATGCCGGGCAGTGTATGCCCATAGATGCAGCTGGAGGGCCGGACCTCCGGCAGCATACTGGCGGGGATCTCCAGCATGTCCAGCAGCGCCGGGTCCCACTGGAGGGTGTGGATATTAAAGAGCATCGTCCGGGCGGCGTTGGTATAATCAGTCACATGGCAGCGGCCGCCGGTGAGGTTCCAAATGAGCCAGGTGTCGACGGTGCCGAACAGCAGGCGCCCCTGCTGGGCCTTTTCCCGCGCTCCCGGGATATTTTCCAGAATCCAGCTGATTTTAGAACCGGAAAAATAGGCGTCAGGCAGCAGCCCCGTCTTTTCCCGGATCATTGGGCCATAACCCTGGGCGTTTAAAGCGTCGATCTTGCCTGCCGTCCGGCGGCACTGCCAGACGATGGCGTTATAGATCGGGGTGCCGGTGACCTTGTCCCAGCAGATCGTCGTCTCCCGCTGGTTCGTGATGCCGATGGCGGCGATATTCTCAGCCGTTGCGCCGCACTGGTCCATCGCGGCCTGAGCGACGGTCACGACGGTCTGCCAGAGCTGCATCGGGTCATGCTCCACCCAGCCGGGTTGAGGGTAGATTTGTGGAAATTCCTGCTGCGCCACGGCGCAGATCTTGCCCTGCCGGTCGAATAAAATGCAGCGGGAACTGGTTGTCCCCTGGTCCAAGGCCATAATATATTGCATCGCGTTGCCTCCCCACCGGAAAAATTGCGCGCATTAGTGCGGTATTTGTTTCTAGTATACCACACCCGGCCGCTGCTGCCAAGGGGGAGGGACTTGACAAACCCGGGGGAAACCGGTACTATAAGCCCGTCAGGATCGGCCCGGCCAGCGAGTGGGCGGCGCACCGTTCTGCGCTTTTTTCTGCGGCCAGGGCCGCGGTGCAATTACCGAAAGTGAGGGCGCATTTTATGGATTATGCAAAGGAGTCTCTGCGGCTGCACGAGCAGTGGAAGGGAAAGATCGAGGTGACGGCGACGGTGCCGGTCCGGAGCAAGGAGGACCTCGCTCTGGCCTATACCCCCGGCGTTGCCCAGCCGTGCCTGGAGATCCAGAAGGACCGTTCTAAGTCCTATGACCTGACCCGGCGGCACAACCTGTGCGCTGTGATCACCGATGGCTCTGCTGTCTTGGGCCTCGGCGATATTGGCCCCGAAGCGGGGATGCCGGTCATGGAGGGCAAATGCGTGCTTTTTAAAGCCTTTGGCGGCGTCGATGCCTTCCCCCTTTGCGTGAAGACAAAGGATGTGGATGAATTTGTCCAGGCGGTCTACCTGATCTCCGGCAGCTTCGGCGGCATCAATTTGGAGGATATCTCTGCGCCCCGCTGCTTTGAGATCGAGCGAAAGCTCAAGGAAAAGTGCGATATCCCGATCTTCCACGACGATCAGCATGGCACGGCGATCATCACCCTGGCGGGGCTGACCAATGCGCTAAAGGTTGTTGGCAAGCGGAAGGAAGAGGTGCGGATTGTCACCTCCGGCGCCGGGGCAGCGGCGGTTTCTATCGTGCGGCTGCTGCTTTCCGCAGGCTTCCGGGATATCACGATGTGCGACCGCAATGGTGCGATCTATGCAGGCCGCCCGGTGGGCATGAACTGGATCAAGGAAGAGATGGCCCAGAAGACGAATCTGCAAAAGCATGCCGGGGCGCTGGCAGAGCAGCTGGTGGGCGCGGATGTCTTTATCGGTGTCTCCGCGCCGGGGCAGGTCACCCGGGAGATGGTCGCTACGATGAACCGGGACCCCATTATTTTCGCCTGCGCCAACCCGACGCCGGAGATCTTCCCGGATGAGGCCAAGGCCGGGGGCGCAAAGGTCGTCTCCACCGGGCGCAGCGATTATCCGAACCAGATCAATAATGTTCTGGCCTTCCCCGGCGTGTTCCGGGGGGCGTTTGACGTCCGGGCCAGCGATATCAACGAGGAGATGAAAATGGCCGCCGCCGGGGCATTGGCGGCGCTGATCACGCCGGAGGAGCTCTCGGCGGACTATATTATCCCCCGGGCGTTTGATCCCCGGGTCGGCCCCGCGGTGGCCAAAGCCGTGGCAGAAGCCGCCCGCCGGACCGGCGTTGCGCGCCTGTAAAGCGCCAGGATAAACCACAAAACCGTTGCGCTGCCCAGCAACGCAACAGCTTTGTTAGGCAGTCAAAAAAGCCTCGCAGTGTTTACGCCGCGCACGGTGCAAATAAAGTCAGAATCATTTTCTCCGGCGGCAAGTGGGTGAGACTCCAAGAGCGCGCAGCGCGATTGGCTAAGTCGAGTCCATGCAGCGCATACGTCGGGGAAAATACTTCTCGCCCTGCAAGTGTGGAAATTATGCGCGCAGCAGGGGGTAAGTGCCCCTTCGAACGCGAGCCCAACGAAGCCGCACAACGGCTTTGTGTGCTCAGAGCCAGCGGTAAGGTGCGGGGCGTTCGCCGAAGAGCCGCAGGCGCAGCCAGTCCTCGGTAAAGATCGCCGCGCCGCTGACTGGGAACCACAGTAGGGCAAAAGGCAGGCAGATCTGCCCCAGCAGGGCGTAGGGCAGTCGGCTGTAATCCCAGATACCCAGGCCGAGCCAGCGGTTGAGCACAAGTCCGCCCGCCAACTCCAGCGCGACGATGATGCCGGTGCCGCAGAGCATCTGCAGCAGGATAGGCCACCGGGGGTGCCGGGCGTCCAATTGGCCGATGAGCCAGAAGCAGCAGCCGCCCAGCAGAAACATGCTGCCGTGGCTCCAGCCCCGCCAGGCCAGCTCCAGTGCCATATAGAGCATCCCGCCCAGATAGAAAATTACCAGCTCTCTCCAAAGCTTCAAAATGCCACCTCCTCAGGGAAGTTGTAACCGTCTGCAGTGGGAATCATACTTTTTTATAGAAAATTTCGTTTTTTCTCTTGACAGATTGGCATCATTCCGCTATAATTACCCTTGCTGTGACGCGCCTTGTGTTGCACTGCAGCAGAAAATATGGCGGCATAGCTCAGTTGGTAGAGCACCCGGTTCATACCCGGCCTGTCATCTGTTCAAATCAGATTGCCGCTACCAGGCCCGTTGGTCAAGTGGTTAAGACACCGCCCTTTCACGGCGGTAACATGGGTTC
>CAUBIP010000107.1 GCA_958436045.1 uncultured Oscillospiraceae bacterium
GGACGACGGATGCAGTCACAAATCTGCCTGGCACCTGGTACAGTGTGCGGCTGCAGCCCCGACGCCGTACCAGGGGTGGGTCCTTAGGGCGGGACCCCCCGCGACTCGCGCGGCGTCTTTCTTCCTCTATTCTTTCTTCGCCGGAGAAGAAAGAATAGAGCCCCCGGAGGGCGTTAGCCCGGCTGCGTGGAAAATATTAGGATAAGAAAAACTCCCAACAACGCCAGCTAGCAAGCTGGCACACGCTGTCGTAAGCTACAGCGCAGCGGTGCATCGGCGATTCGGCAGCCCTTTGGCGCAGTCTCCTGCACGCAAAAAGCCCCCGGCATACCTGCGTATGCCGGGGGTCCCCCGCGATAGAATACGGCGATAGAATACCGGCTATTCTACGCCGCCCGGCGCTCACGCCTGGGCTGCTTCGCCGCCGGGCAGCAGATTCGTCATGCTGCGCAGACTAATCGCCAGCGTCGATAGATTATGCAGCAGCGCCGACGTCGTCGGGGGCAGGAAGCCTGCCACGCCGCTGACGATCAGCAGGAGGTTAAAGCTCACGATAAAGCGGTAATTCCAATGGATGCGCCCCATCAGCGCCTGGGCCAGACGCCGCAGCGTCACCAGGGCCATCAGATCCTGGGTGGCGATGGTGATGTCCGCGATCTCCTTCGCGATGGCCGCGCCGGAGCAGATGGCGATGCCCGCATCCGCAGCCGACAGCGCCGGGGTGTCGTTCACGCCGTCGCCGATCATAAGGACGGTGTGCCCCGCCTCGCGCCGGGCCTGGATAAAGGCGGCCTTGTCCTCGGGCAAGACCTCGGCGAAGTACCGGTCGACGCCGACGCGCTTTGCCACGGCAGCCGCCGTCTTTTCATTGTCGCCCGTCATCATGACAAGCTCCCCCACGCCCAGCGCATGCAGCGCCGCGACGGCAGCCGCCGCATCCGGCCGCAGCGGATCCGCGATGCAGATGACTGCCCGCAGCACGCCGGAGACGGCCAGGTATAAATGGGAATACGCGTCGGAAAGCCCCGCGAATTTCTCCTCCTCCCCCGCCGGGACCCGGCAGGCCTCGTCCTCAAAGACGAAATGGTAGCTCCCGATGACGACCTTGCGCCCCTCGACCGTGCTGGAAATGCCGTGGGCCACGACATACTCCACATTGGAGTGGTACTCCTCGTGGTTCAGACCCCGGCGCTTGGCCTCCAGCACAACGGCGTTGGCCAGGGAGTGGGGGTAGTGCTCCTCCAGGCAGGCCGCCAGGCGGAGCATATCGTCCTCCGCCTCGCCGTCAAAGGTCACGATCTCGGCGACCGTCGGCGTCGCGCAGGTCAGGGTGCCGGTCTTGTCAAAGACGATGGTATCCGCCTGGGCGACGGCCTCCAAAAAGCGCCCGCCCTTGACGGAGATATCCCGCTGGCTGCTCTCCCGCATGGCAGACAGCACGGCGATGGGCATCGAAAGCTTCAAGGCGCAGGAGAAATCGACCATCAGCACCGCCAGCGTCTTGGTAATATTGCGCGTCAGCAGATACGTCAAGGCCGTCCCGCCCAGGGTATAGGGCACCAGCCGGTCGGCCAGCCGGGCGGCGTGGTCCTCGGCGGTGGATTTGAGCTTCTCCGAGTCCTCGATCATCCGGACGATCCGGTCATACCGCCCGCTGCCGACGGCCTTGTCGACGGTGATGACGCACATTCCCTCCTCGACGACCGTCCCGGCGTAGACATAGTGCCCCGCCGCCTTGCGCACCGGCAGGCTTTCACCGGTCATGGACGCCTGGTTGATGAGGGCCTCGCCCGCGCAGACCCTGCCGTCCAGCGGGATCATATTCCCGGTGCGGACGACGACCTCGTCCCCGGCGCCGATCTCGCTGACCGGGGTCAGAATTTCCTGCCCGTCGACCCGCCGCCAGGCCTGGTCGACCTGCAGCGCCATGGCCCCCGCCAGATCGGAGACCGACTTCTTGTGGGTCCAGTCCTCCAGCAGCTCGCCAAGGCCCAGCATGAACATGACCGAGCCCGCCGTATCGAAATCGCCCCGGGCCAGGGAGACGGTGACCGCCGTCGCATCCAGCACGGCGACGGAGAGCTTGCCCCGCAGCAGCGCCTGCACGCCCGCCTTGAGATACGGGACCGCCCGCACCAGGGCGATGGCCGCCCGCAGCGGCATGGGGAAAAGCGCCTTCGTCACGGCCCGCATCAAAACGCGGCCCGCCAGCTTATCCTCAAATTCCCGGTTCAGCGCCCGGGACGTATGGTCCGGCACCAGCGCCGCAGCCTCCGGCGCGGCAAAGGAGAACCGCGCCAGCGCCCGGGTCACATCCGCCCGGGGGCCGGAATAGGAAATGACCGCGTCACACGTCCGGTCCAGCACCTGGACCTTCGTGACCCCAGGCACGGCCCGCAGATAATATTCCAGCACATCCGCCTCCCGCAGCGACATCCGGGCCTTACAAAGATGCACCCGCACCCGCCCCGGGGACGTATGCTTCACTTCACATCGCATAAGCATTGCCTCCAATCCGGCGGCAGGGCAAGGGTACGCTGCCGCCTGTGCAAAAAGAGAGAGAGCCGCCGAAGCGGCGGCTCTCTCCACGTTCTTTCGATTATTCCGCCGCTTCCGCCGTGTCAGCTGCATCGGCAGCGGCGCAGCCGCAGCAGTCGGACGCTTCCGCGCAATCCTCGATGACCTCCGCCGCGGCGGCACGCTGCTCATTGCGCGCCTTCGCATCGGCCAAAACGTCGCCCGCGTTCTCGCGGACCTTCGTCACGGCGGTCATGATATCATCCTTTGCCCGCAGCACAGCCGCCGTCGCGCAGCCATAGGCCTTCTTCGCCTCGCGGCTGCCAAGAATCCGGAGGCCAGCCGTCCCGAACAGGACGCCGCCTGCGAAAAAGCCGAGCTTCTTGCTGATCTTCATAGCACATTACCTCCTGTGAATTGTCCCGTGAATTCTCCTGTGAATTCTCCCCGCCGCCGGGGCTTAACCCAGGGTATGGCCGCCGAAAAGCAGGGAAATTTTCAATTTCTTTTCTCATATTATAGTGTGTCCGCCGCAAATGTCAATGGGTTTAACAATTTTTTAAAAAATAGTTAGCAAAAAGCAACCCGCAGCGCCGCGGGCGTTAGCCCAAGGCAACATCCAGGACCATCATGACCCCAAACCCCAGCGCAAACGCCAGCACCCCCGTGTGCGAGTGCCGCCCCTGGGACATCTCCGGCAGCAGCTCCTCGACGACGACATACAGCATCGCCCCGGCGGCAAAGCTCAGGAGGTACGGCAGCGCCGGGAAAAACGCCCAGCGCCCCAGCCCCGCCGCTTGCTCCAGCGCCGGCGCAAGCAGGCTCCAAAACGTCGCCGCGACCATGACCCCCGCCGCAAACCCTGTCAGCGCCCGCTGCACCCCATCCGGCAGCGCCCGCTTCATAAAAAACACACATCCAGCCCCCAGCGCCGTCCCCAAAAACGGCAGCGCCAGCCCATAGCCCAAAACCATACCCGTTCACCTCTCTGCGTTAGCGCAAGCTAACTTCTTTGTCTATTATATCGCATCCGCTCCCCTTTGTCCAGTCTCCCCGTAACGCAGCGCCGCCGAAGGGTCTGATTTTGTCACGCGTGTTTACACATAGACAGAGCGTTATTGCGCTAGGCTGAAAAGCTAGCCTTGTAAATCTCAACGCCTTAATTTCTTCCATGCAAACGGGCTGGCGCCTTCGCTTGCGCTTACACACTGCGGCAGTGACTTGATGGCTTTTTTGCTAGGCTGGAAGCCGTTGCGTCTGAATATTTTCCATGCAGCCGGGCTATCGCCCTCCGGGGGCCATATTCTTTCTTCACCGGCGAAGAAAGAATATGGAAAGAA
>CAUBIP010000108.1 GCA_958436045.1 uncultured Oscillospiraceae bacterium
AATAGCTGCAGATGCTCTTCATGCGCATCAGCGTATTGCGTTCATTGCCGAAGAGCGCCAGGTATTCCTGGCTCAGAGCGGCAAAGAACGCAGCCTTCGTCCCCGGCGGGACCGCCCCGCCCCGGTATTGCAGCGCGAGGGCGGGGTTTGCCAGCAGACCGCGGCCCAGCATAGCGGCAGCCGGGGCATCCGGCCCCGTCTCCAAGTCGCGCAGCTGCGCGGGGCTGCGCAGCTCCCCATTCAAGCAGACCGGGCAGGTCATCTGCGCCAGGCAGGCGCGGTAGGCGTCAAGGTGCAATGCCCCCTGGTACATCTGGCTGGCCGTGCGAGGGTGCACGATCAGCTCCCGCAGCGGATAGCGCCGGTAGAGGGCCAGAATCTGCGCAAACTCCGCCGGGTCCCGCAGGCCGAGCCGGGTCTTGATGGAAATCGGCAGCGGCGAGGCGCGGAAAATTTCATCCAGAAACGCCGCCAGCCGGTCCGGCCAGGCCAGAAAGCCCGCGCCCTTTCCCTTGGGCACGACGGTGCCGGAGGGGCAGCCGAGATTGAGGTTGATCTCCGCATAGCCCAGGTCCGCCAGCGCCTGGCTGGCCCAGAGGAAGTCCTGGGCGTTTTTCGTCAGCACCTGGGGCACGGCAGGAAGCCCCGGTACCGGAGCCA
This sequence comes from uncultured Oscillospiraceae bacterium, assembly GCA_958436045.1. Lineage (GTDB taxonomy): Bacteria > Bacillota > Clostridia > Oscillospirales > Oscillospiraceae > SVMC01. The sequence goes on from CAUBIP010000108.1 coordinate 661, forward strand.
GCTCCCGGCACTCCCGGGGCGTCAGCCGGTGATGCTGCGTCGGGGAGAAGAACGGGATATAATACCGCGCCACCCCGCCATAAAACCGCTGGTGCAGTCTGCGAAACACCCGGTCCGTGATGCCCTCCATCGGTGCAAAATACAATTCCATAGAAAACCGCCTTTGTGATGATCTTAGCACCAGTTTAGCCGATTTTTCGGCATTTTGCAATGTTCTTATCACAAAAAGCACCGGCGGTTTCGCAACAAACCGCCGGCAGTAGCTTGCTCCAAACGCCGCAGCGTGTCAAAAAGCTTTTGACACCCTTTATAAGACATATCCGAGGATACACACAGCCTGCAGGAGACTGCCGAGATTGACAAAGAGATGGAAGGCCGCGTGAAAATACCGCTTCTTTTTCCCGATCCCGTATAAGACCGCGCCAACGGTATAGCAGACGCCCCCCGCCAGCAGCCACCAGAACGCAGGCCAGCCGATGGCCGCGATGGTCGGCTGCAGCACGAAGATAATGCACCAACCCATGGCGATATACAGGACCATAGACAGGACACGGAATTTCTTCAGGTCCATCGTATTCAAAAACACCGCGATCGCCGCCAGCGCCCATTGGACGCCGAAGACGACCCAGGCGATTACCGGCTGCTCTGGCCGGATGCGCACCAGGAGGATCGGCGTATACGTGCCGCAGATCATCAGATAGATCGTGCAGTGGTCGACGACCCGCATGACCGCCTTACGCAGCGACGGCTGCAGCCCGTGATAAATACTCGAGACGCAAAACAGCCCCACGACACAGATCCCATAGACCGCGCCGGAGGCGACAGACCAGATATTCCGGTGCGCGATCCCCAGCGCGATGGCCAGGATGAAAAAGACGACGCCAAAGGCCGCGCCGATGATATGGGTGACGGTATTGATGCGCTCCTCTTTTGGCGTGTAGCTGGGCAGCTGCCGGTGTAAAACACGTTCCATCGTTTGCAAAAACCTCCTTGCGGCCGCAGCGATGGCATATCCCGCCATACCGCACCGTGAATTTCTGCCCCCATCATAGGCGCAGCGCAGCCAAAAGGCAACCTACCGCGCGCCCCGGCCCGTCTACCGGTAGGAAACCGGAAAATAGCCCCCGGCAACCAGGGCTCCACAATGCAAAAGCTCCAGCTCTACAAATCGTAGAGCTGGAGCTTCCAGACTGTCAAAAAAGCCTCGCAGAGTTTGCGCCCGCAGGCGCAAATAAAGTCAAAATTATTTTCTCCGGCGGCGTGTACGTCGGGGAAAATACATTTCGCCCTGCAAGTGTGGAATTTCTGCGCTGAAAGCGCAGAAATTATGCGCGCAGCAGGGTGCAAGCCCCTTCAAATGTGAGCCCAGCGAAGCGGTAAGTGAGAGTCAAAATCTCTGATTTTGTTACTCGAACTTATACAGCGTTGTCGCATTTGAGAGCGTGTCAAAAATACTTTTTTGACACGCTCAAAGCTCCAGCTCTACAAATCGTAGAGCTGGAGCTTCGTGTGAAAGCGCCGTCAAGATGGCCTGCTCAGCGGGTCATTGCCCGCAGGACACGGAATTGATCCGGGTCGATGTGCTTTGTCATCTCCAGGCCCTGGTCCATGTCCACATCGTGGATCTGCTCGGATTTGCAGCAGACGATGCGGTTCGTCTTGCCCTCTGCCAGCAGGGCCACGGCGTGGTAGCCCATCTGGGTGGCAATCAGCCGGTCGCGGACCGTCGGGGAGCCGCCGCGCTGGATATGGCCCAGGACCGTCAGGCGGACCTCAATGCCCATCTTCTCCTTGATCTGCTGGACGATCTCCGCCGTATTGCCGACGCCTTCCGCCACGACGATCATATAATGGGTGCGGCCATTCAGCCGGGCCTCCCGGATCGTCTCGACCAGATCGTCGATCTTCGTCGGCCGTTCGGGGACCAAGACCGCCGTCGCGCCGGAGGCCAGGCCGACGGCCAGGGCCAGATACCCGGCGTTGCGCCCCATGACCTCCACGACAGAGCAGCGCTCATGGGACTGCATCGTATCACGCAGGCGGTCAATGCAGGAGACGGCCGTATTGGCCGCGGTATCGAAGCCGATGCAATAGCGGGTACAGGCAATATCATTATCGATCGTCGCCGGGATGCCGATGACATTGACGCCGAATTTCGACAGCGCCCGGGCCCCACGGAACGTGCCGTCGCCGCCGATGGCGATCACGCCGTCCAGCCCGAAGAATTTGCAGTTGTTATACGCCTTCTCCTGCCCTGCCGGGGTGCGGAATTCCTCGCTGCGGGCTGTATAGAGCACCGTGCCGCCCCGGTCGATGATATGAGAGACGGACAGCGGGTCCATCCGCTCGATATCCCCGTTGATCAGGCCGCTCCAGCCCCGCCGGATGCCGATGCACTCCAGCCCCCGGTCCATGCAGGAGCGGACGACGGCGCGAACTGCCGCATTCATCCCCGGCGCGTCGCCGCCGCTGGTCAAAACGCCGATCCGTTTGATTTTCTTTTCCATCTGAAAAACCTCCTATCACCAGCAGAAAGCACCCCCATTGGGGCCCTCCCCGTGTCAAGTAACCGATCTCACAAGTGCCGGAACTCTGCCGGTTTTGCAGACTTTTTCGACACAATATCCCACCCCATCGGTACGGGAAGGCGCTTCGCGCCTTTTTGTGGCTATTATAGCACACTCCCAACAAAGTGCAAGATTTTCGTTTTAGGAATTGCAAATATGCACGAGAACGGGTACAATAAATACTATTGAGGTATCACTTGAATTTTATTTGCTGGGAGGGACGTTTCGTGCTGTTTCCGTTTGTATTGGCTGGGCTTGTGCTGGCTGCAGCGGCTGGCGTGCTGCTACAGCTTAGCGGGTGGCAGATTGTTTGGGCCGGTCTGCTGCTCTGGGCGGCGGGCATTTTGGTAAGCCTCCTGCTGTATGCCCTGGTACTGCTGGTCGTGAGCCTGTTTTTGCCGACGGACCGCCCCCCAAAGCGGGACCACCCCTTCTGCCGCCGCTTGACGACGGCGACGATGGGTCTGCTCTGCAAGCTCATGCGGATCCGCATCCAAGCCACCGGGCTGGATCAGCTGCCGCAGGACACGCCGTTTTTGTTAGTCTGCAACCACCGCTCCAATTTCGATCCTCTGATCGCTGCGTGGCTTTTGCGGCGCTATCCGATG
>CAUBIP010000109.1 GCA_958436045.1 uncultured Oscillospiraceae bacterium
TATTTTCCCCGACGTACACGCCGCCGGAGAAAATGATTTTGACTTTATTTGCGCCGTGCGCGGCGCAAACTCTGCGAGGCTTTTTTGCAGTTTGAACGCCCTTCCAGGCGTTTTTAATGCGCAATTCTTTGTTGTTTTGCTGTGCGGCAGCGCAGAATCTCATCGAGCAGACGGTGGGCGGCGGCGTCTTTTGAGAGCATCGGAAGCGGGGTGACAGTGTCGCGGGTGATGAGGGTCAGGATGTTCGTGCTTGTCCCGAAGCCCGCACCGGGCTCCCGCAGACTGTTGGCGGCGATGAGATCGGCGTGCTTTTTGTCGAGCTTCTTCTGGGAGTTTTCCACCAGATCCTGCGTCTCCATCGAAAAGCCGCACAGGAATTGGCCCGGCCGCCGGTTGCGGCCCAGCCAGGCGAGGATATCCTCCGTCCGTGCCAGCTCCAGCGTCAGGCCGTCGCTCGACTTCTTCATCTTTTCTGCTGCGGTCTGGGCGGGCCGGTAATCGGCCACAGCGGCGGCTTTGATAATGATCTCCTGCGCCGCGCTGCGTGCTTGCACCGCATGGCACATCTCCTGCGCCGACGTGACAGGAACGAAATCTACATAGGGTGGCTGGGGCAGGGAAGTGGGGCCGCTGACCAGCGTCACGTCCGCTCCCCGGGCCGCCGCTGCCCGGGCGATGGCATAGCCCATCTTGCCGGTGGAGTGGTTCGTCAGATAGCGGACCGGGTCCAGCGCCTCCTGGGTCGGCCCGGCGGTCACAAGGACATGCAGGCCTGTCATATCCTGCGTATGGCTGATGCGGTGCAGGACCGCTTCCAGAAGCCGTTCCGGGTCCGGCAGCTTGCCCCGGCCATAGGCACCGCAGGCCAGGCGGCCTGCATCCGGCTCCAGGATTTCCCAGCCGTAGCGGCGCAGGGTTGCCAGATTATCCTGGGTGACGGGGTTTTCGTACATCGCTGTATTCATAGCAGGGGCCGCCAGCTTTGGGCAGCGGCAGGCCAGGACTGTCGTCGTGAGCATATCATCGGCCAGGCCGTGGGCCAGCTTCGCCAGCACATTGGCCGTCGCCGGGGCGATGAGCACCAGGTCGGCCTGCTCAGCCAGGGAGATATGCTTGACCTCGTGGGGGAAATTCCGGTCGAAGGTATCGAGCACCGGGCGGTTGCCCGTCAGGGCTTCAAAGGTCAGGGGGGTGATAAACTCCGCCGCGTTCCGCGTCATCACGACATGCACATTTGCGTGCTGCTTCACAAGGTCCGACGCCAGCTGCGCTGCCTTATAGCAGGCAATGCCGCCGCTCACGCCGAGCAAAACCGTTTTTCCTGTCAGCATCGTAGGCCCCCCAGTTTTATAGAATCTTTGGCTCCATGGAAGTATACCAGAATCCGGCGGGGTTGTAAACCGAGGAAATGTATTTTCCTGCAAAACGGCAAAATAATCTTGACTTTTTGATATTCCTTGCTATAATATGTATGAAATATTGCTTATCCTTATCAAGAGCGGTGGAGGGAACGGCCCGATGAAGCCCGGCAACCTGCGGCAGCAAGGTGCCAAATCCGGCGAGGGAAATCGGCAGATGAGGGGACGAATGTTACCGCACTGCTTCCGGCAGCGCGTTTTTTTGCTGCTCAAAAATGCGATCAGAATTTGATGGACAGCTCTGACCGGCGTGCCCCGGCGCGGCAGAGTAGGTAGGGAGCCTTGCGGAAGGGTGTTTCGCAAGGAGGATCATTTGAAAGGTGTGGTTTCAATGGAAAAGCGAATTTTTACGTCCGAATCTGTGACAGAAGGGCATCCCGATAAAGTATGCGACCAGATCTCCGACGGTGTGCTCGACGCCATCCTGGCCCAGGATCCGAACGCCCGCGTCGCCTGCGAGTGTGCTGCGACAACGGGGATGGTCCTGGTCATGGGCGAGATCTCCACGTCCTGCTATGTGGATATCCCCAAGGTCGCCCGGGAGACAATCTGCCGCATCGGCTATAACACCCCCGAGGCGGGCTTCGACGGCAAGTCCTGCGCCGTACTGACAGCCATCGACGAGCAGTCCGGCGATATCGCCATGGGCGTCGACCACTCCTTTGATGACGCTGCGACGACCGGCGCCGGGGACCAGGGCATGATGTTCGGCTTTGCTTGCGACGAGACGCAGACGCTGATGCCCGCGCCTATCGAATATGCCCATATGCTTGCCCGATCACTGACAGCGGCCCGCAAGAGCGGCCGCCTTGCCTGGCTGCGGCCCGACGGCAAGAGCCAGGTCTCCGTGGAATATGACGAGACCGGCGCAGTCAAGCGGCTCGATACCGTCGTCATCTCGACGCAGCATGCCCCGGAGATCGCCATCTCCGATCTGCGGGAGGCGATCATTGAGGAGATCATCAAGCCGACGCTGCCTGGGCATCTGGTTGACGCGGAGACGAAGTTTTATGTCAACCCCACCGGCCGCTTCGTCATCGGCGGTCCCGCGGGGGACTCGGGTTTGACCGGGCGAAAGATCATCGTCGATACCTACGGCGGCTACGCCAGCCACGGCGGCGGCGCCTTCTCCGGGAAGGACCCGACCAAGGTCGACCGCAGCGCTGCCTATATGGCCCGCTACGTCGCCAAGAATATCGTCGCGGCCGGTCTTGCCAAGCGCTGCCAGATCCAGCTGGCTTACGCCATCGGCGTGGCCCACCCTGTCTCCGTCCTGGTCGAGACGAACGGTACCGGCAAGCTGCCGGATGCGAAGCTCGCCGCCCTGGTGCGGGAGTGCTTTGATCTGCGCCCCGCCGCGATCATCCAGGCGCTGGACCTGCGCCGCCCGATCTATCAGCAGGTGGCGGCCTACGGCCACTTCGGCCGGTCCGACCTTCAGCTTCCCTGGGAAGAGACGAACGCCGTATCCCGGCTTCTGGCCAAAGCGTAACGCAGCCGCTTGACCAGTTTGTAGAGAGTTATCGCTGCACGGAAAAAAGGAGCACATATGAATTACGACGTCATTATCATCGGCGCTGGCCCCGGCGGCATTTACTCCGCCTACGAGCTGACCCACACCCGCAAAGACCTGCGCGTGGCCGTTTTCGAGACGGGCAATCCGCTGCACAAGCGGAAATGTCCCATCGACGGCAAGAAGATCAAGTCCTGCATCCACTGCAAGACCTGCGCCATCATGAACGGCTTCGGCGGCGCTGGCGCGTTTTCCGATGGGAAATATAATATCACGAACCAATTCGGCGGCACCCTGCACGAGCATATTGGCAAAAATGAAGCCATCGAGCTGATGCAGTATGTAGACCAGATTAACCTGGAGCACGGCGCGGCGGGCACGAAGCTCTACTCCGCCGCCAATACCCAGATCAAAAAGCTGTGCCTGGAGCACAACCTGCATCTGCTGGAGGCGTCGGTCCGCCATTTGGGCACGGATATCAACTATGTCGTGCTGGAAAAGCTCTATGAGG
>CAUBIP010000110.1 GCA_958436045.1 uncultured Oscillospiraceae bacterium
ATGGCCGCCTTTCGGCGCAAAGCCGCGCAACTGCAAATACAGCTACGGGGTAAGCCCCGGATTCTCACCGGGTTTCTTTTATCTCCCCGCCACGCAGCGCAGCAGCAAAGGGGACGATGATACGACGTATTTCTTTTACTATGTCTAAGATACTGCAACATCGCACACTTGTCAACTGCTTTTGTGTATTTTAGCGGCATCTTAACAGTTGTCCCCCAAATAATTCGCTACAGTCGAACCGAGTTCGGCAGCATTTTTCGGTTGTCAAACCAGCACGAAGCGAGTATAATAAAAAATAAACGAAACTCGCAAAAGGAGGCGCGCGCGTTGGAAGCACAAGCGGGCAAAATTCTGGTCTTCGACTCCGGCCTGGGCGGCCTGAGCGTCCTGCGGCAGCTGCGCAGGCTGATGCCCCGGGAGAATTTTCTCTATTTTGGCGACTCCGCCTTCGCCCCCTACGGCACGCGCCCGACCCAGCAGGTCCGCAAGCTGACCCTCGCCCGCATCGGCGAATGGATGGACAGTGAGACGAAGGCCGTCGTCATCGCCTGCAATACCGCCACCGCCGCCGCCATCGAGACCCTGCGCCAGGCGTACCCGCGCCAGATCATCATCGGCGTCGAACCGGCCCTCAAGCTGGCCGCGGAGCGCTTCCCCGGCGGCCGCATCCTCGTTATGGGCACGGAGGTCACCCTCCGGGAGCAGAAATTCGCCACCCTGATGGAGCGCTTCACGCCGACACATCGGATCGTCAAGGTCCCCTGCCCCGGTCTCGTCGAGTGCATCGAGCAGGGCCAACTGGAGGGCCCGGCGGTGGACGCCGTCCTCACCCGCTGCCTGGGGCCGCACCTGCAGCAGCCGGTGGACGCCGTCGTCCTGGGCTGCACCCACTATCCCTTTGTGCGCCGCCAGATCGCACGCTGCGTCGGCGCGGACGCCGCCATCTTCGACGGCGGCGAAGGCACCGCCCGGGAGACGATGCGCCGCCTCGCCCAGCGCGGCCTGCTGCGCCAGGGCGGCGAAGGGTCCGTCACGCTGCGAAACTCCCGCAGCACGCCGGAAATTCTTGCCCTCTCCCAGAGGCTGCTGGACCTGCCCGCGCTCTAGGGCGCTATCCACAAAAAATGCCCCGCCGCCGGAGCCCATCCCTGGCCCCCGGCAGCGGGTTTTTCGATCCGGTCCGGCGCCCGCAGGGCGCAAAAATGCCGGGCGGCGCAAGCAAACGTTGCGCGCCGCCCGGCGTTTGCCGTTCTTATTTCAGGAGCAGCAGGTCAATCGCCAGCGTCAGGACGATAAAGACGATTGCGATCCACTTCGTCGCTCTGGAGAGCTTGGCGTCCATCGTTTTGGCGTTGCCGCGGCTCATAAAGGACTCGCCCGCACCTGCGATCGCGCCGGACAGGCCAGCAGATTTGCCGGACTGCAGCGTCACGACCAGAGTCAGCGCGACTGCCGACAGGGCCTGGATGATGAGTAAGACCGTTTTCAAAGTATCCATCGTATTCCTCCAAAATGCCGACCGCCCTGCGGCATAGCCTGGCAAAAATCTTTCGTATTCGCTCAAAAAGCACTGCTATTTTAGCATGTTTTCCCGCGGGAATCAAGGCCTATTTTTAAAAAAGCCGCCCCCGCCGGGGAATTTTTGCAATTTTTACTTTGTAGCCCAATTGCCCGTCGCGGCGCAGGTCAGATAGGCGTTGATGAAGCCGTCGATATTGCCGTCCATGACGGCGTTGATGTTCGTGACCTCATAGCCCGTGCGGGTGTCCTTGGCGAGGGTATAGGGCATGAAGACGTAGGAGCGGATCTGGCTGCCCCACTCGATCTTCTGCTGCACGCCCTTGATGTCCGAAATCTTCTCCAGGTGCTCCCGCTCCTTGATCTCGATGAGCTTCGACCGCAGCATCCGCATACAGTATTCCCGGTTCTGGAATTGGTCGCGCTGCGTCTGGCAGGAGACGACGATGCCCGTCGCCTTATGGATCAGGCGGACTGCCGAAGATGTCTTATTGATATGCTGACCGCCTGCGCCGGAGGAACGGTAGACCTGCATCTCGATATCCTCCGGGCGGATATCGACCTCCATGGAGTCGTCGATCTCCGGAATGACCTCTACAGCGGAAAACGAGGTATGCCGCCGCCCCGCCGCGTCAAAGGGCGAGACCCGCACCAACCGGTGCACGCCGGATTCGCTCTTCAAAAAGCCGTAGGCATTGGGCCCCTCCACCAGGATGCTGGCGGATTTCAGCCCGGCCTCTTCGCCTTCGAGATAGTCCATGATTTTATAGGTATAGCCGTGCTGCTCCGCCCAGCGGGTGTACATCCGGTAGAGCATCTGGCACCAGTCCTGCGCCTCCGTCCCGCCGGCGCCGGCCTGGAAGGAGACCAGGGCGTTGTTGGCATCGTACTCGCCAGTCAGAAGCGTCTCCAGGCGGGCCTGCTCCATGTGCTCTTCCAGGGTGACGTAGCCGTCGCGCAGCTCGCCCAGCATGGAGTCGTCGCTCTCCTCCAGGGCCATCTCGCAGATCGTCATCAAGTCGTCCCACGTGGCGCACATTTTTTCGTAGCGCTCACATTTTGTCTCCAACTGACGGCATTTGCGGACGATCTCCTGGGATTTCGACGGGTCATCCCAGAAGCCCGGCGCTTCCTGCATCGCATGGTAGCGCTCAAGTTCGTTCTTCGCCCCTTCGATATTCAAAGACTGCCCCAAATCATCCAGCTTCGGGCGCAGATCGTGCAGTTTTCCTTTGTATTCTTCAAATTCGATCATACTATCCTTCTCTTTCCTGCTTCATTTCTTATTAGTATAAAATAAAAACGCCCCGCTGTAAAGAGAAAACCGTGAATTTCTTTCCCGCTGCGCAGAATGCGTCCTCAGCGCGCGCTGATGCAGTATTCCTCCTCTGCAAAGATCAGGTCGTCAATATCCCCCACCTCGCAGCCGTTACAGCCAAATCCGTGCTCCATCTCGCTCCCCCCTTTTGCCCTGCAGCGATAAATCAAGCCTGCACCCCTCTCCCTGCCCTGCACGGCAGGCAAAAAACGGCGCACAAAAACGCCCCGCCCCGGCATCGGCCCAGTCTCGCGGCGCCAGCGCTGGAAGTTTTTTCACCCACAGGTCAGTATATGCAGCCGCCTGCAAAAAAGCACGGGATTCTTGACAGGCGGCGTAATATTGTTTATAGTATAGTAATGTATACACCGCACCCCGCGCCACCAGTCCGGCCGGGCACGCAAGGGAAACCATATCCGCTCCCTTCGTTAAATGGATATAACAAGCCCCCTAAGGTTGCGTTCGGGCGGTCACCTTGGAAAAACTTCATACAGGATTCAAGTTCGAGTTTCTTCGGGCTTAGTCATAAAACCAGCCATGTCTCAG
>CAUBIP010000111.1 GCA_958436045.1 uncultured Oscillospiraceae bacterium
TTGCGTCGATGGAGACGATCCTGCCGCTGGCGATCCCGGCGCTTTTGCCGCCGCCGTAGAGCATATCCGGCAGGTGCATATCCGCGGTGTAGCGGGCGCGGCCGGTGACCTTCTCGTAAGCGTCCGCCCGGGGCGGTGTCGTGCCCAGAACGTCAAAGCGTTTTTTAGCAGAGCTTTGCATAGCAGCAACCTCGGGCATTAGGGCAGCGAGCCGATGACATGCTCCAGCAGAAAATACATATCCGTGTAATCCTGCAGGGTAAAGGTCTCGCCGTCCGCCAGGAGCGGATTGCCCTGATTATCCGAAAGGGGCCCCGCCATAACTTGATAGCTGCCATCTAAAATTTTCTGCCGCATATCCATACACTGGTCGATCACAGCTTGTGGGACGATGGCCGTGTTAAAATCTGTCAGGCATGCGGTGCCTTCGGCCATTCCGGCAACTTTTGTTTCAGAGGACCAGTTATCCTCACAAATATCTGTAATGGCCTGGGTAAAGATCGGCTCCCAATTCCAATAGAAGGAGACCAGTGTCGCTTCCGGGACATAAGTCTGAAGATCGTCACTGAAACCGGTCGTATAGGCGCCGCCTTCCTTGCAGGCCTGCGCACAAGCGGTCGTGGAGCCGTAATAGCCAATACAGTCAAGCCCGGTTTGCAGCAGGGCGTTGGTACATTCTTTTTCCGCCGCCGGATCCCACCAGCTGTTTGTCCAGAGGACCTGGACTGTGGCGTCAGGATTTGCTGCTTTTGCGCCGGCAGACCATGCATTTACCGCACGGATAACAGAGGCTTGCGGCTGAGAGGCGACGAAGCCAAGCTCGTTTTGCTCTGTCATTTGCGCGGCACAATAGCCCAGCAGGAAGATTGCGTCGACATCATGACAAGTGAAGCTGGCGAGATTTTCCGCCGTGCCGCCCTCAAACTCCAGAAAACGGGTGTCCGGGTTGGCCTTTGCTGCTTCGGTAAAGCCGGTGACATAGCCGGAAGAGGAGCCAATGATCAGATCGCAGCCCTCATTGACCAGCTGAATGATGGTGGAATCTAACTCAGGGGTGCCGTTGGCGATGCTTTCGATCGTGATGACTTGCTCGGGCTTGAGCCGGAGCTTTTCTATTGTGCGGTCCATACTCTCGACCATTTGCTCATTCCAACCGCCGTCGGTAGCGGTGTTGTCCAGAATGAAACCGATTTTGATTTCGCGAAGAGAGATGGCGGGGGCGTTTGCAGCCTCTGCTGTGCCAGGGGATGCGGGTGCTTGGCTGCATCCGCAGAGCAATGAGAATACCAGAAGGATGGACAGGAACAGTGCAGCGCGTTTTTTCATGGTGCTACCTCCAATTCTAGAGCCTTTGTGGTGATTGCGTTCTAAAAATAAGTATTACTAAGTTATGGCTAGAGTATAAAAAAGATGCACCAATTTGTCAAGATGTCCCGTTAAAATTTGGGAGCATTACAAAATTTGCAGCATATAATTTATATAAATCATACAAATGCGTTTATTTAGTAGATAGAAAAGTGTTACCAATGAAAAGGGCCCGGAGCAAAAACTCCGGGCGCTGTAGAGCGGTATGGGGGGGATTTCTCAGGTGGGTGCCTGCTCTCGCTGCTGTAGCTTTGTACGGTAGAGGCGTTTCAGACAGGAGAGGGGGATGAGGTCTTATAGTATTCCAAGGAATACATAATGGGGGCCAGCTTTTGGCTGTAGCAGACAGAGCAAACCTGTAAAACCGGGTTCCCCTGGGGCAAAGCTAAACGCTGGCAAATCACCTCATCGGCAGCGATGGCGGCGATGTGCAGGATCAAACTGTCCATTAGGTCGTCACATTGCTGCTGCACAAAGAAAAAGTTGCACTGGGTGATCAAGGCAATATCCAAGTCCGCCTCATGAAAGTATTTGGATGGGATATAGTCAACGGAGAAGATCGCGGGTTTCCCGTCGACAAAGGTCGTCTTTTCAATCTGCCAGGCAGTTTCATCCGGGGGAAGCTCCAGCTTTGTGCGGATCTCGCCGGGCAGGGCGTCGATCTGGCGGATCTTGTGCAGATTTGCACTGTGTACATGCCCGGTGCCAGCAATCATTTCATCATAGACCATATCCGTGTCCAGCCGTGCGTGCTCCTGGAGCATGTGCTTATTGATCAGGGTACCAATGCCGCGCTTACGGCTGATATAGCCGTTGCTCTGCAGGACAGAGAGAATATCGCGCAGCTTGACGCGGCTGATGCCCAGCTGCTGGGCAAGCGTCTCCTCTGGCGGGAGGCGATCTGTCGTTTTGGCATATTCGCCAATTAGCTTAAGCAGATAAAAATAGGTGTCGTGATTCATGGTACTTGGCCGTATTGTACGCGGAGGTACAATCCTTTCTGCACTGGCCTTGGCGGCAGCGGGCGGTATTTTGCAGAGGAAGCAGAACGGTCGGATTTTCTCTATTATACCTGTCTCTGTAGGAAAATACAAGTCTTAGGGGGCAAAACGCGCCGCCGGGCTTGGGCCGGGCGGCGCGATCAGGAGGAAACTTGACTTATTGATACAGGGGGTGAGCAGCGCAGATCTCGGCGACGGCGGCGCGAATCTCGTCTGCCTTGGCGTCGAAATTCGTCGCTGCATCGTAGATGCAGGCAGCAATCCGATCCATCTCGGCGACACCGAGGCCGCGGGTCGTAGCGCAGGGCGTGCCGATGCGGACGCCGCTGGTGACAAAGGGCTTCTCCGGGTCATTGGGGATGGCGTTTTTGTTGACGGTGATATAGACATCGTCCAGCCGGTGCTGCATTTCGCGGCCGGTCAGGTGCATGGAGCGGAGGTCGGCCAGCATCAAGTGGTTATCCGTGCCGCCGGAGACGAGGTCGAAGCCCCGCTGCATCAGACCGGCGGCCAGCGCCTGCGCGTTTTTGACGACATTGTGGGCGTAGGTCTGGAATTCCGGCTGCATTGCTTCCTTCAGGCAGACGGCCTTGGCGGCGATGACGTGCATCAGGGGGCCGCCCTGGGTGCCGGGGAAGACGGCGGAGTTGAGCTTTTTGGCCCATTCCTCCTTGGCCAGGATCAGACCGCCGCGGGGGCCGCGGAGCGTCTTATGCGTCGTCGTCGTGACGACGTCTGCATAGGGAACGGGGCTCATATGCGCACCGCCGGCGACGAGGCCGGAGATATGAGCCATATCGACCATCAGCAGCGCACCGTAGCGGTGGGCGATCTCGCCGAAGATCTTGAAGTCGATCGTTCTGGGGTACGCCGACGCGCCGGCGACGACCAGCTTCGGGCGATTCTCCTTGACCAGCTGCTCGACCTCGTCATAGTCGATGCGGCCGGTGGCGGGGTCGACACCGTAGGG
>CAUBIP010000112.1 GCA_958436045.1 uncultured Oscillospiraceae bacterium
AGGGGTATATTTATGGGGCAAAATCAATTGAATCCCTGCTTGGTTGGTCGCGTGATCGCGCGGCTGCGGGCGGAAAGGGGCATCACGCAGGAAGTGTTGAGCGGACTTTCGGATATCGGCAGGACGCACCTAAGTGCCATTGAGCGCGGCGAGCGCAAGCCGACATTGGAGACGCTCTACCGGATCAGCAACGCCTTCGGCATTCCGATGAGCGCGATCGTGGTAGAGATTGAAAAAGAGATCGCCAAAAGCGAATAACGGGCAAGCGCGTAGTAACGCCGCTTGTCCGTTTTCATTTTTATCGGCTCCCCACAGTAACGCACACAATCGCCTTTTCCCCAAACTTTTAAACAAATCATGAATTTCTCCCAGCTGCATTGCAAGTGGTGGGAAAGTATGCTAAAATGTTTCTTGTGAATTTTCATAACAAAAGCAGCGGCTGACGCTGCGGAAAAGGAACGGAATACTATGGCATTTTGTAAATTTTGTCAACACGAATTGGACGAGGGCAATCCGGTCTGTCCGGCCTGCGGGCGGGACAATGCGGCCGAGGAGCTGACCCCCGCTGTACCGGAAGCCGAAGCGCCGGCAGAAGCTACGCAGCCGTTTTCGGGCAGTGCACCGGCCGATGCCGCCGCACCGGAGGCAGACGCAGCCCCGGCAGCTGACGCAGGTACGGAACCCCCGGACGCAGCCGAAGCCGATGGCGCGGCAGACGCGGATGAGGCTGCGCCCGCCGATGGCGAGCCCAGTGCAGACGCCGCAAGCGATGCGGCAGACGGCGCCGGCGCTCCCCTAGACGAGAACACCCCGGCGTATCTTGCGCCGCCGGAGAAAAAGAAGCGCTCCACCGGCGCGCTGGTCGCGATCTTTGTCGCGGTCGCCGTGGTCGTCGGTGCGATCGTCTACATTGCCCTGAATTGGAGCACCGTCTTTGGCGGCAGCGCCAGCACGATCGACGCCCGCGACTCTTACACCGCCTCCGTCGATGAGCTGACCCCGGACAGCGCCAAGATGCAGGCTGCCGTTGCCCAGGTGGGGGACCACAAGCTGACCAACGGCCAGTTCCAGATCTACTACTGGATGCAGTTCTACAACCTGGCCAACACCTACGGCCAGTACCTGAGCTACATGGGCCTGGATACGACGAAGGCCTTCGCCGACCAGGACTCCAACGCTCCGGTGGACGAGAACGCCGACACGACGGACTCCACCGGCAGCGAAGCCCCCGCCACCTTGACCTGGGAGCAGTACTTCATCCGCTCCGCCATCGCCTGCTACAAGGAATACACGGCCCTGGCCGACGCGGCTACGGACGCCGGGATGGAGCTCTCTGACGAGTATCAATCCTACCTCGACTCTCTGGAGGACGATCTGGCAACGCAGGCAGAATCCAGCGGGCTGGACTCTGCGGAAGCATTTGTCCAAGCCAGCTTCGGCACCGGCGTGACCGTCGATGACTACCGCAGCTATATGCAGACCTACCTGCTGGCCGCGACCTACGCCAATGCCATGAAGGACGTCTCAGACTACACCGCGGACGATATCGAAGCCTACTACGACGGAAACGCTGACACCTACGAATCCAGCGGCGTCCTGAAATCTGACCAGAACACCGTCAACGTGCGCCACATTCTGATCAAGCCCGAACAGGACGAGGATTCCGACGGCGACGGCACCAACGACGCCTCTTCCGACGCCGCCTGGGAAGCCGCCAAGGCCAAGGCCGACGAGCTCTACGCCAAATGGCAAGAGGACCCGACGGAGGACAACTTCTCCGCCCTGGCGACGGAAAACTCCGAGGACACCGGCTCCGCCTCCGCAGGCGGCCTATATGAGGACGTTTACCCCGGCCAGATGGTCACCGATTTCAACGACTGGTGCTTCGACGCAGCCCGCCAGCCCGGCGACTCCGGCATCGTCAAGACGACGTACGGCTATCATATCATATACTTTGTCAGCACCGGCGAGCACCCCTACTGGTATATCAAAGCCGAAAGCGACTACAAAGACGGCATTTATAACGACCGGGTCGACGCCGTCGTCAAGGACGTCGAAGTCTCCGTGAATTACAAAAACATCTACGTCAACTCCGTTCTGGATATGACCAGCAAGTAAGCGTTTTAAACCGCGCAGCGCCCGGCAGTGAGATTCACTGCCGGGCGTTATTTATGCGTGTACGGCTACGCCCCTCTGCCGCTGCGCTGCTTTTGCTGCTTCGCAGCGGGAAAGCAACGGTTCAAGGCGCAAAAGCCAGCAAAAGCGCGCCCCCCTGACGGAGGCGCGCTTGGAGTTTATTGGGGTTTTATGCTGTCTGCAGCTTAGTCCTTGTACAGCTCGACCAGCTTCATCAGGTGCTCGTAGCGCTCCTTCGCCGCTTCTTCGTTGCGGGCGAACAGGTCGCTGGCGCGGTCCGGGAATTCGCGGGTCAGGCGGCTGTAGCGGGCCTCGTTCATCAGGAATTCCTGATAGCCGCCAGCCGGGGCCTTGGAATCCAAGGTGAACTTCTTGCCTTCTGCTGCCGGGTTGAAGCGGAACATGTTCCAGTAGCCGCAATCGACGGCGCGCTTCATTTCCTTCTGGCAGTTCATCATGCCGCCCTTGATGGAGTGCATCTCGCAGGGGGAGTAGCCGATGATGAGGGACGGGCCGTGATACGCTTCCGCCTCGGCGATGGCCTTGATGGTCTGCGCCGGGTTTGCGCCCATGGCGACCTGTGCCACATAGACATAGCCATAAGACATGGCGATCTCCGCCAGGCTCTTCTTCTTGATCTCCTTACCGGCTGCCGCAAACTGGGCGACCTGGCCGATGTTGGAGGCCTTGGAAGCCTGACCGCCGGTGTTGGAATAGACCTCGGTATCGAAGACGAAGATGTTGACATCCGCACCGGAAGCCAGGACATGGTCCACGCCGCCGAAGCCGATATCGTAAGCCCAGCCGTCGCCGCCGAAGATCCAGACGGACTTCTTGTTCAGATATTCCTTCTGGGCCAGGACGTCCTTGACATTCTGGCAGCACTGGCAGGCTTCGAAATTCTCGATCAGGGCCTTCGTCGCAGCCTGGTTGGCAACGCCGTCATCCATGGTGTCGAGGTAGTCCTGGCAGATGGCCTTGCGGGCTTCGTCGGAGGTGTTGCCCATGACGGCAGCGACCTTCGCGGCCAGGCTCTTGCGGATGACGTCCTGCGCGGTGTACATGCCCAGGCCGTGCTCTGCGTTATCCTCAAACAGGGAGTTGCACCATGCGGGGCCGTGGCCTTCCTTGTTGG
>CAUBIP010000113.1 GCA_958436045.1 uncultured Oscillospiraceae bacterium
AAGACACCGCCCTTTCACGGCGGTAACATGGGTTCGAGTCCCGTACGGGTCACCAAATAAAATTCCGAATGCCTTGGTATTCGGAATTTTATTTTTGCCCGAAGCGGGCCGAAAACCGGGAAAATTTTTCGGGGATTTTGGCGGAAACGGTATACAAAAGCAAAAAACTTTGCTATACTTAGCATAAGAAAGCGCGCCAGCCGCAGGCGGCGCGGGGGAGGAAGGCAAACGATGGCAGTGCGATCCGCAGTGATTTTTGTCCCGGATGATACGGGAAAGACGGGCTATGAAAGGCCGATGTTTTTGCAGCGGATCATGGGCGTGCCGATGCTCTCCTGGCTGGTGCAATCTCTGCTGGCCAGCGGCGTAAGCCGCTATTTTCTTGTGTGCCTGGACGCCCATCGGGCGGAGGCGAAAAACTGCTTCCCGGCGGAGGCCGAGCTGACCGTAGCCTCTGACGCGGAGGCGGCGGATCTGATGCATGTATTTCTCTCGACGGCGGAAGAGTTTGAGCAGGAGGTCATGGTTGTGACCGGGCCGTGCATCCGCATCAATGCAGAAAGCGTTCTGGAGGGCGAGGAGGAAGCGCCGCGCCGGGCCTGCGCCTGCCGCGTTGGCCGCGAGGTTTTTATGGAAGCGCTGGACGGGGAGGATTTTTCCTTCAGCCATTTCTTGGTAGAATGCGGCGCGGCCTATACAGATCATGACGGTATGTTCACCGTTTCGGACCGGGAGGAGCTGGCCGATTGGCAGCCGATCCTGAAGCGGGCCTATCTCTACGAGCTGGCGCACCAGGGGGTAGAGATCTGGGATTATGACAACTGCTATGTCGAGCCCGGTGTCCGCATCGGCGGGGGGACGGTCCTGCTGCCGGGGACGATCATCCGCGGCGCGAGTGCGGTGGGGCACGACTGTGTCATCGGCCCCAATACTTATTTGGAAAATGCGATCATCGGCAACGCGACCCGGGTCAATGCGTCCCAGGTCCTGGATTCGACGATCGGCAGCGATGCGAAGATCGGCCCATTCTCTTACATCCGGGCGGACAGTGTGCTGGAAAACCGGGCCCAGGCTGGGGGGTTCACGGAGCTCAGGGGCAGCCATCTGGGCGAGGGCAGTCGCGTCGCGCAGCTGGCCTATCTCGGCGATACGGACGCCGGGCGCGGCGTGCAATTCGGTGCGGCGTCGGTGACGGCGAATTTTGACCGCCGCGCGACCCACCGGACAAGAATTGAAGACGATGCCTTTGTCGGCAGCGGTGCAAGCCTGGTTGCGCCGGTAGAGATTGGCCGCGGTGCCTATATTGCCGCCGGGACGACAGTGACGGAGGACGTCCCGTCCCAGGCTCTGGCCATTGGCCGGGCCCGCCAGACCAACAAAAAAGATTGGGCTGGCAAAAACAAACGGTGAAAGGACCGGCCTGTCCGGTTTTAATTTCGCAAGCAAATGAATATAATGAGAACAGAGAGGTAACATCATGATTGCACACGGTAAGGAAATCAAGGTTTTCTGCGGCAACGCGAACCGCAAATTTGCGGAGGGCGTCTGTGCGGAATTGGGCATCAACCTGGGCGACAGCGAGGTAAAGTCTTTCTCTGACGGTGAAATTTCTGTTTCTGTGAACGAAACAGTCCGCGGCTGCGATGTCTTTGTCGTGCAGTCCACCTGCACACCGGTCAACGACAATCTGATGGAACTGCTGATTATGATCGACGCATTCCGCCGGGCGTCCGCCGGGCGGATCACGGCAGTGATCCCCTATTTCGGGTATGCGCGTCAGGATCGGAAAGCCAAGGGCCGCGACCCGATTTCTGCGAAGCTGGTCGCCAACATGATCGTCGCCGCTGGCGCTGACCGCGTCCTGACGATGGACCTGCACGCAGCGCAGATCCAGGGCTTCTTCGATATCCCGGTCGATAACATGCTGGGCAACCCGATTTTTGTCAAGTACTATGCCAATAAGTTTGACGAAGCGGTCTATAACCATGACGATTTCGTCGTCGTTTCGCCGGACGTCGGCTCTGTCGCTCGGGCGCGTGCCTTTGCGGCAAAGCTGCATATGGGCCTGGCCATCGTCGATAAGCGCCGCCAGAAGGCCAACTTCTGCGAGGTCATGAACATCATCGGCGATGTCAGCGGCAAGACCTGCATCCTCTTTGACGATATGGTCGATACCGCCGGTTCCCTGTGCAACGCGGCAGCGGCCCTGCAGGACAATGGCGCGAAGGCCGTCTTTGCCTGCGCTTCCCACGGCGTCCTCTCTGGCCCGGCAATCCAGCGCGTTCAGGATAGCTGCATCGAAGAGCTGATGCTGCTCAACACCATCCCGCTGCCCGCAGGCGGCGCAGGCCCGAAGATCCGCCAGCTGGATGTTTCGCCGCTGTTTGCGAAGGCAATCACGCGGATCTATCAGGAGACGTCGATTTCCAGTCTGTTCTAAGCATGCTGTTTCGAAAATCTTCCGTAGACTATATGCTGGTAGGCCTGGGAAATCCCGGGCCTACCTATGCGCATACCCGGCATAATGTCGGCTTCCGCTGCATCGACACGCTGGCAGCGGCCGAGCATGTGACGGTGGACCGCCTCAAGCACAAGGCGCTGACATGCCTCACAACGATCGCGGAGCGCCGGGTCCTGCTCGTCAAGCCGATGACGTATATGAATCTCTCCGGGCAGGCCGTGCGGCCGCTGGCGGATTACTACAAGATCCCGCCGGAGCGGATCATTGTCATGTTCGACGATATTTCCCTGCCGGTCGGCCGCCTGCGGGTGCGGGCGGAGGGCAGCACCGGGGGGCACAATGGCATCAAATCCATTGTGCAGGAGTTGCAGAGCCAGGCGTTCCCCCGGGTCAAGGTGGGGGTTGGGCAAAAGCCGCATCCGGACTACGACCTGGCCGATTGGGTCCTCTCAACATTTTCCGCGCAGGAGGAGAAGGCGCTGGTGCCGGTCATCACCTGGGCGGGGCAGGCTGCGCTGGAGATCATGCAGCATGGCTGTCAGGCGGCGGCAAATCTTTTTAATGGGAAAACACAATAAGCGCTGCGGCGCAAAAGAACGAACGGAAAGGGAGCCGGCTCCCTTTCCGCGTTGTTATGTTAACGGGAAGGGAGGTCTGCGCGGTGGATCTATTGTTAGAGGTTTTAAACGGGCTGC
>CAUBIP010000114.1 GCA_958436045.1 uncultured Oscillospiraceae bacterium
AAAGGCCAGGCTGTCGCCCTCCTTAAAGCGCTGCTGGCCGGACATCCGCAGGGACTGGGGCGTGATCTTTTTCAGATACCCCTCCTGGGAGATGAACAGGTGCACAGGGTAATCCGGCGTCTCGTCCTCCGGCTCGGCGATCTCTTCCACCTCCGGCACGACCAGACCCGTCCGCCGGGGCTGGCCGTATTTCTTTGCCACCTGGGTCAATTCGTCCATAATGACCCGGCGCACCCGGCGCTCGCTCTTGAGGGTCGCCTCCAGGTCCGCGATCTGGCGCTCTAACTCGCCGATCTGCTGTGTATGCTTGAGGATATATTCTTTGTTGATATTGCGCAGCTTGATCTCCGCAACGTATTCGGCCTGGGTCTGGTCGATGCCGAAGCCGATCATCAGATTCGGCACGACCTCAGCGTCCGACTCTGTCTGCCGGATGATGGCGATGGCCTTGTCGATATCCAGCAGGATCTTTTGCAGGCCCTGCAGCAGATGCAGCTTCTCCTGCTTCTTTTGCAGCTGGAAATAGATTCTGCGGCGGACGCACTCGCAGCGCCAAGCCGTCCACTCCTCCAGAATTTCCCGGATGCCCAGGACCCGGGGCATCCCGGCGATGAGGATATTGAAATTGCAGCCATAGCTGTCACACAGCGGGGTCGACCGCATGAGCTTCTGCATCAGCTTCTCTGGATCGACACCGCGCTTGAGGTCGATGGTCAGCTTCATGCCGGAAAGGTCCGTCTCGTCACGCATATCGCTGATCTCACGGATCTTGCCCTGCTTGACCAGATCCTCGACCTTGTCCATAATGGCTTCCGTCGTCGTCGTATAGGGGATTTCAAAGATTTCAATGAGATTACCCTGCTTTTGATAGCGCCAGCGGGCACGGATCTTGAACGAGCCGCGGCCGGTGCGGTAGATTTCCGCCATCTCCTGGGGGTCGTAGAGAATCTCGCCGCCGGTGGTAAAATCCGGGGCCGGTAGCGTCTCCAGCAGGTCGCAGGACGGGTCCTGCATCCAGGCGATGGCCGTATTGCAGACATCCTGCAAATTAAAGCCGCAAATATTGCTGGCCATGCCCACAGCGATGCCGGTGTTGCTGGAAACTAGGACATTGGGGAATGTCGTCGGCAGCAGGGCCGGTTCCTTCATCGTCGCGTCATAGTTATCGACCATATCCACCGTGTCCAGGTCAATATCCCGGAACAGCTCCTGGCAGATGGGCGCCAGCTTGGCCTCCGTGTACCGGGGCGCAGCGTAGGACATATCCCGGGAGTAGACCTTGCCGAAGTTGCCCTTGGAGTCGATAAACGGCGTCAGCAGCGCCTCGTTTCCCTTAGCCAGACGCACCATCGTATCATAGATTGCCGCGTCGCCATGGGGGTTCAGCTTCATCGTCGCACCGACGATATTGGCCGATTTCGTTCGCCCGCCGTTCAGCAGGCCCATTTTATACATCGTATACAGCAGCTTCCGGTGCGACGGCTTGAAGCCATCAATCTCCGGAATGGCGCGGGAGACGATGACGCTCATGGCATAGGGCATATAATTGCGCTCGAGCGTGTCGCAGATGGGCTGCTCCACGACTGCCGCGTGCAGGCCCATGACATTGGGGTTCTCCGCGTGCTGCTTTTCCTGGGGTTCTTTTTTCCTTGCCATGCTGACTCCTTATGATAGATCGGCCAGTTCCAGGAACTTATAGCCGTTTTCCGCGATATGCTCCTTGCGCCCTGCCAGGTTATCCCCCAGCAGCAGGTCGAAGTATTCGCCTGTCCGGGCGGCATCCTCGGGCATGACCTTGATGAGGCGGCGGGTCGCCGGGTTCATCGTCGTCATCCACATCATCTCCGGGTCGTTCTCGCCCAGGCCCTTGGAGCGCTGCAGCTGGTACTTTTTGCCCTCCAGCTTTTTGAGGATCTCGACCTTCTCCTGCTCATTATAGGCAAACCATGTCTTGTCCTTGCAGGTAATCTCAAACAGGGGCGACTCGGCGATATACACATACCCCGCCTGGATCAGTGTCGGGCAGAGCCGCCAGATCATCGTCAGGATTAGCGTCCGGATTTGGAAGCCATCCACATCGGCATCGGTACAGATGATGACCTTGTTCCAGCGCAGATTGGAAAGGTCAAAGGACGCCAGCTCCTTCGTTTTCTTTCCCTCGACCTCTACGCCACAGCCCAGGACCTTCATCAAGTCCGTGATAATCTCCGATTTAAAAATGCGGCCATAATCCGCCTTGAGGCAGTTGAGGATCTTGCCCCGGACGGGCATGATGCCCTGAAATTCCGCATCCCGGGAGAGCTTGACCGAGCCCAAGGCGGAATCGCCCTCGACGATATAGATCTCCCGCTTGTCCGTATCCCGGCTGCGGCAGTCGACAAATTTCTGCACCCGGTTTGCAATATCAATGCTGCCGGAGAGCTTCTTTTTGACAGAGATCTTTGCCTTCTCCGCCGACTCTCGGGCCCGCTTATTGACCAGCACCTGGTCGGCAATCTTCTGGGCCTCGGCGCTGTTTTCCAGGAAATAGACGTGCAGCTGCTCCCGGAAGAACGTGTTCATGGCCTCCTGGATAAACTTATTCGTGACGGCCTTTTTCGTCTGGTTCTCATAGGACGCCTGCGTGGAAAAACAGTTCGTCACAAGCACAAGGCAATCAGCGATATCCGGCCAGGTCACCTTGCTCTCAGATTTGTTGTATTTGTTGTTCTGCTTGAGATAGGCGTCGATAGCATAGACAAAGGCGCTCTTGACGGCCTTATCCGGTGCGCCGCCGTACTCCAGCCACGAGGAGTTGTGGTAATACTCCACCCGGCTGACCGTCCTGGAAAAGCACAGCGCCGCCGTGATGCGCAGCTTGTACTCCGGCTTATCCGCCCGGTCGCGGCCCTTGCGCTCGGCCTGCCAGTACTGGGGCATCGTGAAGGATTTTCCCTCGGTGAGTTCATTGAGGTAATCCTGGATGCCGTTTTCGTAGTAATAGTCCGTTGTCTCGAAGCCGCTGCCTGTCTGGTTACGGAAGCGAAACGTGATGCCCTGGTTGGCGATGGCCTGGCGCTTGAGCGTCTCCCGGTAGTACTCGACGGGGATGGCGATATCGGAAAAGACCTCCAGGTCCGGCCGCCAGTG
>CAUBIP010000115.1 GCA_958436045.1 uncultured Oscillospiraceae bacterium
TCACAGGGCACGGATGCACTTGCAAGCTTGTCTGGTAGCCCGTACCAAGCCACCCACGCCACCGACACCCACCCAAGGGGGTGGGTCCGTAGGGCGGGGAACACCCCGCGACTCGCGCGGCGTCTTTCTTTCCATATTCTTTCTTCGCTACTGAAGAAAGACCCGGGCCCCCGGAGGGCGCTAGGTAATTTGTCTGGTAGACATTCAGAAGTAGAAATCTTTAAATTTCGCGCCCCTTCGCCTCCCGCACCAGGCGCAGCAGCTGCATCACCGCCGTTGGCGCAAACGCCAGGCCCAAAATTTCGAGGAAATTCGCCGCCGTCAAATCGGCGATGACAAACAGCCCATGCAGAGCCGGGATCAGCAGCACCGCCGCCAGCAGGCAAAGCCCTGCGGCGAAGGCTGCGAGGCTGTAGCGGTTCGACCGCAGCCCCAGCTTAAAGAGCGACCCCCGCTCCGACCGGCACGTGAACCCGTGGAACAGCCGCGCCAGTGTCAGCGTCGCAAAGGCCATGGTGCTGGCCAGCGCCGGGCTGGTCTGCCGCCCGAGATAATACGCCGCCATAATAAACACGCTTAAAATAAACCCCTGCAGCGCGATGCGCCCGGCAAAGGGCCCGTCGAGAATGCCGCGCTTGGCGTCCCGGGGCGGCTGCCGCAGCAGGTCCGCCCGGGGCGGCTCCATGCCGATGGCAATGGCCGGGAGCGAGTCCGTCAGCAGATTGATAAACAGCAGATGCACCGGCTGGAACGGCACCGGCAGGGCAAGCAGGGAAGCGTAGAGCACGCAGAAGATGGCCGACAAATTCCCCGAGAGCAGGTACCCCACGGCGTTTTTGATGTTCTTGAAAATATTCCGCCCATTCGTGACGGCCTTGACGATCGTCGCAAAGTTATCGTCCGCCAAAATCATCGCCGCCGCGTCCTTGGCAACCTCCGTCCCCGTGACGCCCATGGCGACGCCGATGTCCGCCTGCTTCAGGGCAGGCGCGTCGTTGACCCCGTCGCCGGTCATGGCGACGATCTTCCCCCGGGCCTGCCACGCTTCGACGATGCGGATCTTATGCGCCGGGCTGACCCGGGCGTACACGCTGACCCGGTCCAAAACCTCCGCCAGCTGGGCGTCGGTCATCGCATCCAGCTCCGGCCCCGAGACCGCCAGGTCGCCGTCCCGGAAAATGCCCAGCTGCCGCGCAATCGCCGTCGCCGTGACCTTGTGGTCCCCGGTGATCATGATGGTCCGGATGCCCCCGCGCCGCGCATCGGCGACCGCCTGCTGGGACTCATACCGCGGCGGGTCGATCATCGCCGCCAGGCCCAGGAAGATATACTCCTTCTCATCGTCCAGCGAAATGGCGGGGCGTTCGGCCCCCATCGGGCGGCACGCAAAGGCCAGAACCCGCAGCCCCTCGCAGGATAGCTGCTCGTTCATCGCGACCAGCGCCGCCCGGTCGGCTTGCGTCATCTCCCGCGGCCCCGCCGCCGTCATAAGCTGTGCGCTGCGGGCAAGCAGCACGTCCATCGCGCCCTTGGTGCAAAGGGTGTAGACCCCGTCCAGGCAGTGGAGGGTGCTCATGAGCTTCCGGTCCGCGTCAAAGGCCAGCTCCGCCAGCCGGGGGTGATAGCGCCGGTACTCCGTCTCGTCGACGGTGTACTTGTGCCCCAGATGCACCAGGGCCAGCTCCGTCGGGTCGCCAATCTCCTGACCGCCGGTGCTGACAGCGTCGCTGGCCAGCAGCGCCGTCTTGAGCAGCCAGTGCTGGGCGTCGTCTGCAAAGTCCAGCGCCCCCGGCTCCAGCAGCGCGCCGTCGGCGTAGAGCTTCGTGACGGTCATCCGGTTCTGCGTCAGCGTCCCGGTCTTGTCGGAACAGATGATGTTGACGCACCCCAGGCTCTCGACGGCCCCAAGCTCCTTGATAATGGCGTGCTCCCGCGCCATCTTCTGCGTCCCCATCGCCTGGACGATGGTGACAATCGAGCTCAGCGCCTCCGGGATCGCCGCCACCGCCAGAGCGACGGCGAACATGAGGGAATCCAGCAGCGGCATCCGCCGCACCAGGCTCAGGGCAAAGACGATCCCGCAGACGATGAAAATGCCGATGGCAAGCCTCTGGCTGAACTGGTCCATGGCCACCTGCAGCGGCGTCTTACGCCGCTTCGTCGCGTTCATGAGCCCTGCGATCTTGCCCAGCTCTGTCTCCATCCCCGTCGCCGTGACGATGACGCTTGCCCGCCCGTAGGTCACAAGGGACCCGGAGAACACCATGTTCTTTCGATCCCCCAGCGGGAGATTTTCGCCGGTGAGCACCTCGTGGGTCTTGTTGACGCTCTCCGCCTCGCCGGTGAGGGCGCTCTCGTTGACCTGCAGGGAGAAGTTATCGAGAATCCGCCCGTCGGCGGCGACCAGATCCCCCGCCTCCAGCAGCAAAATATCCCCCGGGACGAGCGCGCGGGCCGGAACCTCCCGCGTCACGCCGCCCCGCATGACCTTCGCCGTCGGCGCGGCCATCGCCTGCAGGCTCTGCAGCGACTTTTCCGCCTTAAAATGCTGGACCGTCCCCAGAACGGCGTTCATGACCAGAACGGCGAGAATGACGATCGTACTCTCCCGGCTTCCGGTGACGAAGGAAATGACGGCGGTGATCATCAAAATAATGACCATCAGGTCCTTGAACTGGCTGAAGAACACGGCGAAAACGCCCTGCCGCTTCTCCTCCGCCAGCCCATTGGGCCCGTGCTTTTGCAGCCGCCGGGCGGCCTCCTCGGCAGAGAGACCCTCCCGGCCTGTCGCCAAAGCCTCCATCACATCCCGCGCATCGCGGCGCTCATAGTGTTCCATATACGAAACTCCTTTCGTGTGGTTTTTTCCTGCAAAATTTGTTTCCTTGTTTTTTGGGGATTTTTCTTATCCTAATATTTACCATGCAAGCTTGCTATCGCCCTCCGGGGCTGCTGGTTTTTGCGTCTTAATATTTTCCATGCAATAGGGCTGGCGCCCTCCGGGGGCCATATTCTTTCTTCACCGGCGAAGAAAGAATATG
>CAUBIP010000116.1 GCA_958436045.1 uncultured Oscillospiraceae bacterium
GACATGCGGATATTCTCCCACCCGGCCAGCTGGACGATATTTTCAAAATCCGTGCCCGTCGCCAGGCGCTGGGCAAGCTGCGCCCGGCCGTCCGCCGTCGCGATGCGTCCCAAGGCCGCCTCCGTCCCGCCCTGCAGGAATTCCGGCGGCAGGATATGCAGCAGCTGCGTCGAACCGGCGGTATAAGGGTAGACATCGCAGGAGACATCCAGCCCCTCCTGCCGGGCCCGGTCCAGAATTTCCAGCGCACGGCAGATGACGTCGTTCCAATTTCGCTTGCCGATGGCCTTGAGATGGCTGATGTGCACCGGCACCTGCAGCGCCCGGGCCACCTGCATCATCTCCTCCAGCGCCGCAAGCATCCCGTCGCCCTCCTGGCGCATATGGACCGTGATGGGAATGCCGGTGCCCCGCACCGGCGAAAGGGCACGGATGAGCTCCTGCGTCGTGTAGAAGCACTCCGGCGCGTAGCCCAGGCCCAGGGAGACGCCCAAAGCTCCAGCCGTCAGCGAAGCCTCCAGTTGGCTGTGGATCTTATCGTAATGGGACATCTCCAGCCGCTCCGTCTCGTAGCCCGCGGCGTTGGCCCGCAGTGTCCCGCCGCCGACGAGCATCCCGACATTGATGGGCAGCGGCTGCCGCCCAACCTGCTCGAGATAGCCGTCCATCGTCGCCGTCTCGATATGGGACGGGACACGGCCGGTGATGGGGCTCATGTAGCCCAGGATCTCCGCCTTGTGCGCCGGGCTAACCGGCGCCAGGGAGAGGCCGCAGTTGCCGTTGACGATCGTCGTCAGTCCCTGGTGCAGCTCCAGCTGGCCAAAATCCGGGCGGAATACCGCCGCATCGGCGTGCCGGTGGATATCAATGAAGCCCGGCGTCACCACAAGGCCAGACGCAGAAATGACCCGCGCCGCCGCGGCGTCGATCCGCCCGATGGCGGCAATCTTCCCGCCCTGAATGGCGATATCTCCGGCAAAGCCAGGCTTCCCGCTGCCGTCGAGCAGCATGCCATCTTTAATCAAATAATCAAACATAGCGCTTCCCTTTTCCCCCAAAATATACCGGCGCGGCACGTTTCGCGCGCTGCGGCCGCTGCTGCGGCGTCAATGATAGAACGCCTTTTCTAGCCGCTCCATCATAGCACGCAGCCCCCCAAAAAGAAAGAGCAAAAACTGACGAAACTAACCCCTAAAACCCGCCATGTTTCAGAGATTATTTCCTTTTCTCTCCGGTTTTCGCAACATTCCCGCTCACTTTCCCCCACCAGGCCCCATTTTGGTTCCCCATGGGTGAAAATAAGGGATTCCTTTTTGCCGGATTCTCTGTTATAATGAGGTTTAGTTATCTAATGGCAATTTAAGGAGGAAGTTTTTATGCGCGCGCTCGTAACAGTGACTGGGCAGGACCGGGTCGGCATCATTGCGTCGGTCTGCAACCTGCTGGCGGAACGAAACATCAATATTCTGGACATTAACCAGACCGTCATGGAGGAATTTTTCACCATGGCCATGCTGGTCGATACCTGCAGCTGCACCTGCTCTTATGAAGAGCTGCGCAGCGCACTGCACGACAGCGGCGAGCAGCTGGGCCTGTCCATCCGCATCCAGCGGGAGGACATTTTCCGCGCCATGCACCGGATCTGAGGTGACGCCATGCTGAGTCAAACCGATATCTTTCGCACGCTGGATATGATTGATCACCAGCATCTGGATGTGCGGACCATTACCATGGGCATCTCCCTGCGCGGCTGCGCCGACCCGAACGCAAAGGCCTGCGCCCGCAAAATTTACGACCGCATCTGTACCCAGGCCGAGCGCCTGGTCGCCACCGGCTGCCAGATCGAAGCGGAATACGGCATCCCCATCGTCAATAAGCGGATCTCCGTCACGCCGATCTCCCTCATCGCCGAGTCCTGCCAGACGGCCGATTACACCGGCATCGCTCTGGCGCTGGACAAGGCCGCCAAGGCCTGCGGTGTCGATTTTATCGGCGGCTTCTCCGCCCTGGTCCACAAGGGCTTCACCACCGGCGACCGGCGTCTCATCGACTCCATCCCTGACGCCCTGGCGCAGACGGATATTGTCTGCAGCAGCGTCAATGTCGCCTCAACCCGGGCCGGGATCAATATGGACGCAGTGGCAAAAATGGGCCACATCATCAAGCAGACGGCGGAAAAAACGGCGGATCAGGGCGGCATCGGCTGCGCAAAGCTCGTCGTCTTTGCCAATGCCGTCGAGGATAACCCGTTTATGGCCGGCGCGTTCCACGGCGTCGGCGAAGCCGACTGCGTCATCAATGTCGGCGTCTCCGGCCCGGGCGTTGTCTATCACGCGCTGCAGGATGTCAAGGGCGCACCCTTTGACGTTTTGGCCGAGACAATCAAGCAGACCGCCTTCCGCATCACGCGGATGGGCCAGCTGGTGGCGCAGGAGGCGTCCCGGCGGCTGCAGGTACCCTTTGGCGTCGTCGATCTCTCCTTGGCGCCGACTCCGGCCAAGGGCGACAGCGTCGCCCGCGTCCTGGAGCGCATGGGTCTGGAGACCTGCGGCACCCATGGGACGACGGCCGCCCTGGCCATGCTCAACGACGCGGTGAAAAAAGGCGGCCTGATGGCCTCGAGCCACGTCGGCGGCCTGTCCGGCGCGTTTATCCCCGTCAGTGAGGACGAGGGCATGATCGCCTCGGCCAAGGCCGGTGTCCTCTCGCTGGATAAGCTGGAGGCCATGACCTGCGTCTGCTCTGTCGGCCTGGACATGATCGCTGTCCCCGGCGACACCCCGGCGGAGACGATCTCCGCCATCATCGCCGACGAAGCAGCCATCGGCATGGTCAATCATAAGACCACCGCCGTCCGCCTTATCCCCGTGCCGGGCAAGCAGGTCGGCGACGAAGCCGAATACGGCGGCCTCCTGGGTAGCGCGCCGGTCATGCCGGTG
>CAUBIP010000117.1 GCA_958436045.1 uncultured Oscillospiraceae bacterium
ACCATGGCGATGCGGTTTTTCTGGTCGTCGCGCATCAGGTATTTCCAAGCCAGCGGAGCCGCTGCGCCGGCGGCGGCAAAGCCCGCCAGGAACCACCGCAGCTTAACGCCGCCGACAAAGGCCATCACCAGGAAGATGAAGACATACACCAGCGCAACGCCCGCATCCTTCGACAGCACCAGGATCAGCAGCACGATAAATGCCACCTGGAAGCCCAGCTGCAGGATCGACCGGGGCGCGCTGAGCTTGCGCTGATTGGTCTGCATCGTTTTGGCAAGAATGATAATAAACGGGATTTTGCACAGCTCTGCCGGCTGGATATTAAACGGCAGGAACGGGAAGGAAATCCAACTGCGGTTGCCCGTCGTCCCCTCGATGCCGAAGGGGACGAGCAGCAGCAGAAACAGCACATTGAACAAAAACAGCAGATGCCACCGCTCGGCGAAAATATCCACATCCAGCAGCGTAAACGCAATATAGCACACGATCCCCAGCAGCAATGCCAAAAGCTGCCGCAGGACATAGCCGCCACTGCCCATATAATTGGTCGCGCTGGCGATGATGACAATGCCGTAGACCGATGTCACCAGGCACAAAAGCAGCAGCAAAAGATCGCCCTTTTGAAAGAATTCCTTGAGCTTTCGCATCAGCTTTTGCATTTTGCACCCCTCCCATCGGCCCGCAGCTGCGCGGAAAATCTTTGATTATTGTACCATTCCCGCTAAACAAAGTAAATATTAGTTTTGCAAAAAGATGGGGAATATGGTATGATGTTCATAAAGCAACCGCCGCGGCTCGTTTTTTGCGCCCCGGCAGGCAAATGGGGGCAGAATTATGGACTATACGACCCGCTCGCCCCGGCAGACGGAGCAGCTGGGCCGTGCCTTTGGCGCGCAGCTGCAGCCGGGCGAACGCGTCGCCTTTTACGGCGGCCTGGGCGCGGGAAAAACGGCGTTTATTCGGGGCCTTGCCGCAGGGCTGGGCATCCAGGAACCGGTGACGAGCCCGACCTATACGGTCGTCAACGAATACCTCTCCGGCCAGGTGCCGCTGTTCCACTTTGATCTCTACCGCCTGTCCGGCGCGGACGATCTGTTCGACATCGGCTGGGAGGACTATCTCCAGCGCGGCGGCGTCTGTGCCGTGGAGTGGAGCGAGAACGCGCCGGAAGCGCTGGAGGGCGCCATCGAAGTCCGGATCGCGCCGGGCACAGACGACGAAAGCCGAATCATTTCAATCACCGGAGGCGAACGCTTTGCAGATCTTAGCGATTGAGACCTCCGCCAAAGCCGCCTCTGCCGCGCTGGTCGCGGACGGCGTGCTCAAAGCGGAGTATTTCCAAAACAGCGGTCAGACCCACAGCCGGACACTGCTGAAGCTGGTGCAGGACATGCTGCAAAACTGCGACACACCCGTCACTGCGCTGGACGCCGTCGCCTGTGCCATCGGCCCAGGCAGCTTTACCGGCGTGCGCATCGGGCTGGCTGCAGCCAAGGGCCTGTGCTGGGGCGCAGATCTGCCTCTGTACGGCGTCTCGACCCTGGCGGCCATGGCCTACGGCGCGGGCCTGCCAGACGGGCTCATCTGCCCGGTGATGGACGCACGGCGCAGCCAGGTCTATACGGCGCTGTTTTGCGCAGAGGGCGGTAAGCTCCGCCGTCTGGCAGAGGATCAGGCCATCGCGCTGGCAGATTGGGCCACGCAGCTGCGCGCTTACGCGCAGCCGATCTGGCTGGTCGGCGACGGCGCTGCATTGGCCGCCGAGGCGCTGGCCGTGGCTGGGCTTTCCCTGCACCTTGCGCCGGAGCATCTGCGCCAGCAGCGGGCCGCAGGGGTCGCCCTGGCCGCCTTGGCAGAGGGCACTGTGCAGGACGCAGCCTATATTACACCGAATTACTTGCGGCTCCCCCAGGCAGAGCGAGAGCGCCTGGCCCGCATGAAAGATAAAAAGGAGTAAAACGATGGGTAAGATTTATGTATTGGATCATCCGCTGCTGCAGCATAAGCTGTCAATCCTGCGGAATAAAGACACGGGCGTGAAAGAGTTCCGCGAGATCGTCGGCGAGATCGCGGCCCTGATGTGCTACGAAGCCACCCGCAACCTGCCGACGGAGGACATCGAAGTCGAGACGCCCATCGGTCTGGCCCACACGAAGATCCTCGCCGGTAAGAAAATGGCCATCGTCCCGATTCTGCGGGCGGGCCTCGGCATGGTGGACAGCATCATTGATCTCATTCCCTCGGCTAAGGTCGGCCATGTCGGCCTGTTCCGCGACCCGGAGACCCATGAGCCGGTGAAGTACTACTGCAAAATGCCCCCGGATATCGCGGAACGGCAGGTCTTTGTCGTTGACCCCATGTTGGCCACCGGCGGCAGCGCCAGCGCCACGCTGGATATTCTCAAGAAGGAATACGGCTGCCACAGCCTCACGATGCTCAACATCCTAGCCGCCCCGGAGGGCGTCGCCCTGATTCAGAAGGAGCACCCGGATGTCGACGTCTTCGTCGCAGCAGTCGATGAAAAGCTCAACGAAAACGCCTACATCGTCCCCGGCCTCGGCGACGCCGGCGACCGAATCTTTGGCACGAAATAAAAACCATGCATTCCATTTACGCAGCGGCACCTAGTTTGGTGCCGCTGTGTGGGCTTGTCAAAAAAGTATTTTTGACAAGCTCTCAAACAAGACCCGCTTCGCTGGGCTCT
This sequence comes from uncultured Oscillospiraceae bacterium, assembly GCA_958436045.1. GTDB lineage: Bacteria > Bacillota > Clostridia > Oscillospirales > Oscillospiraceae > SVMC01. The sequence goes on from CAUBIP010000117.1 coordinate 2,705, forward strand.
CGTTTGAGGGGCTTGCACCCTGCTGCGCGCATAATTTTCACGCCGTTGGCGTGAAAATTCCAC
>CAUBIP010000118.1 GCA_958436045.1 uncultured Oscillospiraceae bacterium
AAAAATCCCCCAAGTCACTTATGCAGTGCGTAAGCAACAGCGAAGCGGCAAGCGGCCCGCACACCAGCATACAGGGCACGGATGCAGTCACAAGCCTGCCTGGGACTCTGTACAGTGCGCGGCTGCGATGCCTGACGCAGTTGGAGCGAGCCCCTGGCAGGGATAGTGTGAAAGGGGCGGTCTTGGAGCCCCTTTCGCGTTCAATCAAATAAGGCATTTGCAACGCAAATGCTAGGGGACGGACGCTTGCGGCCGGCCTCCCCCGCCCTAAGCGGCGTCTTTCTTTCCATATTCTTTCTTCGCCGAAGAAGAAAGAATATGGCCCCCGGAGGGCGCCAGCCCTATTGCACGGAAAATATTAAGACGCAAAAACTCCCAACCCCGGCAGGCAACAGCAAGCTTGTCTGGAAAAATTGAGACGCAGAAGCTTCCAGCTTCGAAAAAAGCCATCAAGCCGCTGCTGCACAGCAGCGCTTTGGTGCATCATCTAATTATCATCCCAAACAGGAGGAACCTATGGAAGAAAAACAGGTCCAGGATCTGGCGGCGGTCGTGCCGGTGGATGCGGCGCAGGTGGCGCGGTTTAATCGGATCCTGCAAAAATACAAGACCGGCAAGGCGAATTTGGAGCGGCGGATCATTGAAAATGAGCAGTGGTGGAAGCTGCGGCACAATGACGCGGCGGCGCCGAATGACGCGGTGTCGGCGTGGCTGTGCAACGTCATCATGTCCAAGCATGCCGACGCCATGGACGCCTATCCCACCTGCTCGCTGCTGGCCCAGGAGCCGTCGGACGTCGGGCAGGCCGAGTCCCTGGGGGCGATTTTGCCGGTCGTCCTGCGGCAGTGCCAGTTTGAAAAGGTCTATTCGGATGTCTGGTGGTACAAGCTCAAATCCGGCACCGGGTGCTACAAGGTTTTTTGGGACGGCGGCAAGCTGGGCGGGCAGGGAGATATCGCCATCTGCAAGGTGAATCTCCTCAACCTCTTCTGGGCCCCCGGCGTGGAGGACCTGCAGCAGAGCCCCTACGTCTTCCACGTCGAGCTCTGGGACAACGAGCGCCTGTGCGACCGCTGGCCGGAGCTCACAGGCAAGCTCCGGGGCGACCCGGTCCAGATCGCCAAATTTCTCTACGACGACACCGTCGATACCGGGGACAAATCCCTGGTCGTCGATGTCTACTACAAGCGCCGCGGGCAGCTGCACTACTGCAAATACGTCGGCAGCGAGATTTTATATGCCACGGAGAACGAGGGCCGCCCCCTGTACGACCACGGGCGCTACCCCTTCGTCCTGGACGTCCTCTTCCCGACGGAGGGCAGCTGCTGCGGCTACGGCTACATTGATTTTGGCAAGCAGACCCAGCACTACATCGACAAAATGAACCACGCCATCATGCAAAACGCCATGGCGGCGTCGGTCCCCCGGTGGTTTATTCGCTCCGACGGCGGCGTGAACGAAGCCGAGTACGCCGACCTGACCCGGCCCTTCGTCCACGTCGGCGGCAATCTGGGGGAGGACTCGGTCCGGCAGATCGTGGCCTCGCCCCTGGATGATCTTTACATGACCATCCTCCAAAGCCGCATCACAGAGCTGAAGGAGACCCTCGGCAACCGGGACGCGGCCTCCGGCGGCGTGACGGCGTCCGTCACCTCGGCCTCGGGCATCGCATCGCTGCAGGAGGCGGCGGGCAAGCTCTCCCGGGACGCGGAAAAGACCAGCTACCGGGCGTTCGAGCAGATCGTCTACCTGTGCATTGAGCTCATCCGGCAGTTTTACTCCGCCCAGCGCTCCTTCCGCATCACCGGCCCCCAGGGGCAGACGGCGTACGTCCAATTCGACAACCACGCCCTGGCCCCCCGCGGGCCCCTGGACGCGCCCCAGTTTGATATTGAGGTCACGGCCCAGCGGGAAAACCCCTACACGAAGGAGAGCTACAACGAGCTGGCCCTGCAGCTCTTCCAGCTGGGGGCCTTCCAGCCGCAGCTTGCCGACCAGGTCCTCGTCATGCTGGACCTGATGGATTTTAAAGGCAAGGATCGCGTGCGCCAGCGGGTCAGCCAGAACAGCCAGCTGCTGCAGGCACTGACGGCGCTGACGGCCCAGGTGCAGACGCTGCAGGCGGCAGTGGCCGCACCCGATGCGGAGCCTGCTGCTGACGCAGCCGATGCAGCCGATGCGGCCGACGCGGCAGAGGGCGCCTCGGACGCGGCCCCGGCGCGGCGGCCCGTCAAGGGCGGGCGCGGGCGGATTTCTAAGAGCAGCGTCCTGCAGGGCGAGGCAAAACCGGAGCACCCCTTCGTCCGCGCCGCGCGGCAGACGGCGGCGAATGCGACGCGGCCACGGTGACGGGAGTGCAAGCGGGCTTGCGCCCGGTGGGGCTGTTGGTTTTTGCGTCTGAATATATTCCATGCAAACGGGCTATCGCCCTCCGGGGGCCATATTCTTTCTTCTTCGGCGAAGAAAGAATATGGAAAGAAAGACGCCGCTTAGGGCGGGGGCACCCGCCCTAAGGACCCACCCCTTGGGTGGGGGTCGAGAGTACAGCCGCACACTGTACGGGGTACCAGGCAGACTTGTGACTGCATCCGTCGTCCGACCTGGTGAGCAAACCGCTTGCCGCTGCGCTTGCGCTTACGACGCAGCGTGCTAGCTTGCTAGCGGGCGTTTTGGTGGCTTTCTTATCCTAATATTTTCCATGCAGCCATGCAATCGCCCTCCGGGGGCTCCATTCTTTCTTCTCCGGCGAAGAAAGAATAGAGGAAG
>CAUBIP010000119.1 GCA_958436045.1 uncultured Oscillospiraceae bacterium
CTCGATGCAGGCGTTCAACGCCCTGCTCAAGACGATCGAGGAGCCGCCGGAGCATCTGCTGTTTATCCTGGCGACGACGGAGCTGCACAAGGTCCCGGCGACGATCCTCTCCCGCTGCCAGCGCTTTTCCTTCCGGCGGCTGCTGCCGGAGGATATCGCCGGGCGCATCCGCTATGTTGCCTACCAGGAGCAGATCTCCATTGACGATGGCGCGGTGCAGCTGCTGAGCCATTTGGCCGACGGCGCGCTGCGTGATGGCATGAGCCTGCTGGATCAATGCGCCTCCGCCGGGGGCGGCACGATCACAGCGGAGACCGTCGAGCGCTGCCTCGGCCTGGCGGGGACCCGCAAGGCTGCCCAGCTGCTGGAAGCGGTCTCCCGCCGCGACGCCCGGGCTGCGCTGGAGGAATTTGCCGCCCTGTATGCCGGCGGCAAGGATCTGGCGGCGCTTCTGGATGAGATGGCCTGCCTGGCCCGGGATATTTTGATCGTGAAAACCGCGCCGGACGGCGGCCTGGGGATGCTCTCCGGCGTCAGTGAGACATCGCAGGTGCTGCAGCTGCAAAATGCCTTCGCGGAAGCGGAGCTGCTGCGCATCATCGCGCTGCTGCAGCAGACGGCGGCGAATTTCAGCAAGAGCCAGAACCCCCGAGTGGACTGCGAGCTCTGCCTGCTGCAGCTCTGCCTGCCGCAGCTGCAATTGGATGCCCAGTCGCTGAACGCCCGGCTCAGCCGGGTCGAGGAGCAGCTGGCCTCCGGCGTTCTGGTGCAGGTCCGCCCGGCGGCAGCGCCGGAGGCGGCAGATGCACCGCCGACGGAGGGACCGGTGCACGAGACTGCGCCTGCAGCGTCAAGCAGCGCCGCAGGCCAAACGCTGCCGGAGGAGGTAACTTCGGAGGAGGACACGCCCCTGCCGGACGGCTTCTGGCCGGAGCTTGCCCAGCGGATGCGCGCGGAGCTGCGGCCGCCGGTTGTCGGCTTTTTCGCCGGCGCGGAAAATGCGCCGCTGCAGCCGCGCCTGCGGGGCGATGCGCTGCAGCTGGTGGCAAACGACGCATTTGTCAAGGCCATTGTGGATAAGCCCGCCGTGCGGGAGCTGGTGCAGACAAAGGCTGCGGCGCTGCTGGGTCGCCCGGTGGCAGTGCAGGTCATCATCAAGGGGCAAAAGGGCGATTCCCGTGCGCTGGAGGAGCTCATCTCCTTCGGGCAGGCGCACAGCGATATTTTTTCCATTCATGAAGAGTAAAAGCAATTTTTTATAAAACCAGGAAGTAAAGGAGAACAGTACAATGGCAAAAGGCGGTTACCGGGGCCGGCCCATGATGGGCGGCGGCATGAATATGAACATGGTCAAGCAGGCCCAGAAAATGCAGCAGGACATGCTGAAAATGCAGGAGGAGATGGAGCAGAAGGCCTATGAGGCTTCTGCCGGCGGCGGCGTCGTGACGGCGCAGGTCAACGGCAAGCACGAGGTCGTCTCTCTGACCATCGCGCCGGACGCGGTGGACCCGGAGGACGTGGAAATGCTCCAGGACCTGGTCATTGCGGCGGTCAATGAGGCGCTGCGCAAGGCGGACAGCGAGGCTTCCGCCAATATGGCCAAGCTGACCGGCGGCCTGAATCTGGGAGGGCTGTTTTAACGATGCGATATTTCCCGGCGGCATTTGAAACGCTGACCGAGCAGTTTGCCCGCCTGCCCGGCATCGGCAGCAAGACGGCCCAGCGGCTGGCGTTTCATGTTCTGAGCCTGCCTGACGACGCGGCGGCGGAATTTGCCGACGCCATTTTGCAGGCGAAAAAAACGATCCACACCTGCCCCGTCTGCCAGAACCTGACGGATGAGCCGATGTGCAGCATCTGCAGCGACCCGCAGCGGGACCACGGGCAGATCTGCGTTGTGGCAGAGCCCAAGGATGTCATCGCCATGGAGCGGACCCGGGAGTATCACGGGCTGTACCATGTGCTGCACGGCGTGATCTCGCCGCTGAATCACATTGGCCCGGACGATATCCGCATCCGGGAGCTGCTGGACCGGGTCGGCAAGGAGGAGGTTCGGGAGGTCATCATGGCGACGAACCCCGATACCGAGGGCGAGGCGACGGCGATGTATCTCTCCCGCCTGCTGCGGCCGCTTGAGATCAAGGTCACGCGCCTTGCCTATGGCATCCCTGTCGGCAGCCAGCTGGAGTATGCCGATGAGATCACCCTCCTGCGCGCGCTGGAAGGGCGCTGCGAAATTTAAACTTTGAGGTGCATTATGAAAGAGGAAGCAACGACGAATTTGACCATGCTCTGCGATTTTTATGAGCTGACCATGGGCAACGGCTATTTTATCAACGGCATGGCCGATACCATCACCTATTTTGACGTCTTTTTCCGCCGCTGCCCGGATGAGGGCGGCTTTGCCATCGCGGCGGGCCTGGAGCAGGTGATCGACTATATCAACAACCTGCACTTTACCGAGGCGGATCTCGCCTATCTCCGGAGCCGCGGCATGTTTGACGAGGCGTTTTTGGACTACCTGCGGACCTTCCGCTTCACGGGGGATATCTACGCGGTGCCCGAGGGCACGCCGGTCTTCCCGCATGAGCCGATCCTGACGGTCCGCGCCCCGGCCATCGAGGCCCAATTCGTCGAGACGTTCCTGCTGCTGGCCCTGAACCACCAGAGCCTGATTGCGACCAAGGCCAACCGGGTCATCCGGGCAGCCCAGGGACGGCGGGTGCTGGA
>CAUBIP010000120.1 GCA_958436045.1 uncultured Oscillospiraceae bacterium
GCGCGTCCACTGCCTGATCTCCCCCCAAAAATCCCGTGTCGAATCCTATATACAATACGATTGAGACGGGCATTTTGCTGCACCGGGACGAAAAATTTTTTTAATTTTTGAAAAGGCAGGGACAGGGCTTATTTTCAGACAGGTTTGCTTGACAAATGCAGCCCGCAATATGTATAATATACCCGTCTTAGTGTGACTATAGAAAATTCCGCATTTATATATTTCAAGGAGGATACTATGACACCCCAGGAAAAAAAGCAGCTGCAGGTCATGGCCTGCAAAGTGCGTATGGGCGTAATTGAGGGCGTCCACGCGGCCAAAAGCGGACATCCCGGCGGCAGTCTGTCCGCTGCGGACATGTTCACCTATCTGTATTTCAAGGAACTGCGCGTGGACCCGAAAAATCCCCAATGGGAGGATCGGGATCGGTTCGTCCTGAGCAAAGGCCACACAGCGCCCGGCCTGTATGCGGCGCTGGCGCTGCGGGGCTTTTTCCCCGTGGAGGATCTGGTGACGCTGCGCAAAATGGGAAGTTATCTGCAGGGACACCCCAACATGAACACTGTTCCCGGCGTGGACATGTCCACGGGTTCTCTGGGGCAGGGCATTTCCGTTGCCTGCGGCATGGCGCTGGCCAGCCGCTTGAAGAAGCGGGACAACCGGGTATACACCCTGTTGGGTGACGGCGAGATTCAGGAGGGGCAGGTCTGGGAGGCGTGCATGTTCGCCGCCCATTACAAGCTGGACAACCTCTGCGTCATCATCGACAACAACGGCCTGCAGATCGACGGCGATATTGCCAAGGTCATGAGTCCCTATCCTATTGACAAGAAGCTGGAAGCCTTCGGCTTCCACGTGGAGACCATCGACGGCCACGACTTTGACGCCATCGCGTCGGCGCTGGACACGGCGAAAACCGTCAAAGGTCAGCCCAGCGCGATCATCATGAAGACCGTCAAGGGCAAGGGCGTTTCCTTCATGGAAAATCAGGCGAGCTGGCACGGCTCGGCGCCCAACGACGAGCAGTACGCGGTAGCTATGGCGGAGCTGAAGCAGCAGCTCAGCGATCTGGAGGGCATGTAATATGGCAGATGTAAAGAAAATGGCCACCCGCGAGGGCTACGGACGGGGTCTGGTTGCCCTGGGCGCGGCGCATGAGGATGTTGTGGTGCTGGACGCCGACCTGGCAGGCTCCACCAAGACCGGCATGTTTGCCAAGGCGTACCCTGACCGTCACTTCAACTGCGGCATTGCGGAAGCGGACATGATGTGCGTGGCGGCAGGCTTCGCGGCCAACGGCTTCGTTCCCTTCGCGTCCTCCTTTGCCATGTTCGCCGCGGGGCGGGCTTTCGAGCAGATCCGCAACTCCATCGGCTATCCCCACTTGAATGTGAAGATCGGCGCTTCCCACGGCGGCCTGTCCGTGGGCGAGGACGGCGCAAGCCACCAGTGCTGCGAGGACTTTGCGCTGATGCGTTCCATCCCCGGCATGGTCGTCATCTGCCCCGCCGACGGCGTGGAGGCTGAGGCGGCTGTCAAGGCGGCGTATGAATATCAGGGGCCGGTCTACCTGCGGATGGGACGTCTGGCAGTTCCGGTGTTCCATGAGGACGGCTTTAAATTCAAGATCGGCAAGGGCGAGATCATGCGCGAGGGTACGGATATCGCCATCATTGCCAACGGTCTGATGACTTACGAGGCCATCAAGGCCGGTGAAGCGCTGGAAGCCATGGGCATCCACGCCCGCATCGTGAATATGTCCACCATCAAGCCGCTGGACGAGGAGCTGGTGCTGAAATGCGCCAAAGAATGCGGGAAGATCATCACCTGCGAGGAGCACAGCATCATCGGCGGCTTGGGCGAAGCGGTGTGCAGCTATCTTGCGGAAACCTGTCCCGTCCCGGTCAAGCGCATCGGCGTGAACGACAAGTTCGGCTGTTCCGGCACTGCGGCCGAGGTGCTGAAAGCCTACGGCCTGAGCGCGGAACACATTGTCGAGGTTACGAAAGCGTTTCTGAATCGATAAGACAAGCACCCTGTACGAGAAAGTACAGGGTGCCTTTTTGTGTGTGCGTTAAGGGGCGCTTTCATCCAGCTGAATGCGGATTTCTCCGTAGGACAGCGCTTCGGTTTTGCCGCTGTCATAGCGCACCAGAAGACGGAAATCATCGTCAATACCGTAGGCATAGGCGCTGACCGCCCGTCCGGCGGAAAGAACGGTGACATTCCGCCCAATCGCCAGACTGCGGGCACGGTAGTCTTCCAGATACGCCCTGCATTCCGGGTGGGCGTAAAAATCCCAAAAGCGGTTCAGGAACTCTCCGACCAGCCGGTTTTTTGCTTCCGGGCAGCTGTGCTCCAGAACCGACCCGGCAATGGACTGAATCTCCTCCGGGAACCCCTCTGCGGGTGGGTAGAGGTTGACGCCAGCCCCCAGCACCATGTAGTTAAGAGTGCCGGTTTCCAGACCAACGGCGGCCTCCGTCAAGATGCCGCAGACCTTTTTGCCATGGAGGAAAATGTCGTTGACCCATTTAATGCCGGGCTGCTGCCCGGTCACCGCTTCTATGGCCTGACACATCGCCGCCGCAGCCGCCGCCGTAAGGCAGGTCGCCTGCTGGGGAGAGTAGGCCACGGCCCCGGCTTTCTGGACCTGGCTCACGAGA
>CAUBIP010000121.1 GCA_958436045.1 uncultured Oscillospiraceae bacterium
GCGCGCCCAGGCAGCTGCGATCCTCCAGCGGTTTGCGACGAAGATCGTCAAGTAAACCGCGAAGAAAAGCAGGGGAGCGTGAATCGCTCCCCCTAGGGGGCGGAAAGCCCCAAGAGAGGGGGCGAATCCCCCCAGGGGTGTGGAAACCCATATAAAATTGATAGTTTCTTCATCTTCTTTATTTCCTTTCTACCGGGTGCGGGCCAAAACCCGCACCCCCCCCCTTCGGTGCCTGGCGCCGGAGGGGGTTCCTCTATGCCGAGACGGTAGAAAATCGGGAGATTGCCCTTGCAAAATGTGTCGGAAAAGTGCTATACTGAAAGACAGAATTTGTTTTTTTCGCAGGAGGTTGCGTGCATGAAGATCGGCTTTGATAATGATAAATACCTCGCGCTGCAGACCCAGCGGATCCTGGAGCGGGTGGATTCTTTTGGCGGAAAACTGTACCTGGAATTTGGCGGGAAGCTCTTTGACGATTACCATGCCTCGCGGGTGCTGCCGGGGTTTCATCCGGACAGCAAAATGAAAATGCTGCTGAAGCTCAAGGACCAGGCGGAGATCGTCATCGTGATCAACGCCAGCGATATCGAGAAGAATAAGGTCCGGGGCGATCTGGGTATTACTTATGATGTGGACGTCCTGCGGCTCATCGACGCGTTCCGGGAGTATGGGCTGTACGTCGGCAGTGTCGTTTTGACCCGGTGGGCCGGGCAGCCTTCGGCGGAAAAATTTGAGCGCCGCCTGCAGAGCCTCGGCATCCGGACCTACCGGCATTACAGCATCCCGGATTACCCCTCGAATATCAGCCTGGTCGTCTCGGAAGAGGGCTTTGGTCGAAATGATTATATCGAGACGGACCGTCCCGTCGTCGTCGTCACCGCGCCGGGCCCGGGCAGCGGCAAAATGGCCACCTGCCTGAGCCAGCTCTACCATGAGCACAAGCGGGGCATCCAGGCGGGGTATGCCAAGTATGAGACGTTCCCCATCTGGAATCTGCCGCTGAAGCACCCGGTCAATCTGGCCTATGAGGCGGCGACGGTCGATCTGGCTGATGTCAATATGATTGACCCGTTCCATCTGGAAGCCTATGGGGAGACAGCGGTTAACTACAACCGGGATATTGAGATTTTCCCCGTGCTGGAAGAAATGTTCCGCCAGATCCACGGCCATTGCCCCTACAAGAGCCCGACAGATATGGGCGTCAATATGGCGGGCAACGCCATCGTGGATGACGAAGTCTGCTGCGAGGCGTCCCGGCAGGAGATTATCCGGCGGTATTACGCGTCCGCCTGCGCCGTCCGCAAGGGCAAGGTCGACGGCAGCGAGACCCAGAAGCTGGAGGTCCTGATGCGTTCGAGTGGCATTGCGCCTCAGATGCGCAGGACGGTCCCGGCGGCTCTGGACCGGGCAGCGGAGACCGGTGGTCCGGCCACGGCCATCGAGCTGGAGGACGGCACTGTCGTCACCGGCAAGACGTCTGAGCTGCTGGGGGCCAGCGCGGCGGCGCTGCTGAATGCCCTCAAGACCCTGGCCAAGATCAATCACGAGATCAAGCTCATCTCGCCAAGCGTCCTGGCGCCGATCCAGGCGCTGAAGACGGAGCACCTGGGCAGCCGGAACCCGCGGCTGCATTCGGACGAGGTGCTGATGGCGCTGTCGTTTAGTGCGGTGACGAATCCGGTTGCCGCTCTGGCGCTGGAGCAGCTGGACCGGCTGCGCAGCTGCCAGGCCCACGCGTCGGTCATTCTCTCGCCGGTGGACGTGGGGATCTATAAAAAGCTGGGAATCAATCTGACGCAGGAGCCGGTGTATCAGACGAGCCGGCTGTACCACAAATGAGCCTGCGCTACCGCTGCCTGGTGCTAGACCACGACGACACCGTCGTCGACAGCACGGCGACGATCCATCACCCCTGCTTTCAGGCGTTTTTAGACGAGGTGCGCCCCGGGGCGCGGATCGATCTGGAGACGTATCTGCTGGAAAATTTCACCGGCAGCTTCCCGGCGCTGTGCCGGGACCGCTATGGCCTGACGGAGGCGGAGATGGCGCAGGAGCTGCAATTTTGGGACGCTTACGTTGCGGCCCATGTCCCGCGGGCGTACTCGGGGATGGCGGCATTTTTGGCCCGCTACCGGGCGGCAGGGGGGAAGCTCTGCGTCGTCTCCCACTCGCTCTCCGGCAATATCCGCCGGGACTACCGGGAAAACGGCCTGCCGGAGCCGGACCTGATCTTCGGCTGGGACGCACCGCCGGAGCAGCGCAAGCCGAATGCCTATCCCTTGCGGGAGATTATGCGGCAGCTGGCGCTGCCGCCGTCTGCGCTTTTGATGGTGGACGATCTGCGGCACGGCTATACGATGGCCAAAAGCTGCGGCGTGGCATTTGCCGCGGCGGGCTGGGCGTATGCGCTTGCGCCGATCGAAACGTTTATGCGCGCCCACTGCGATGTCTATCTGCCGTCTGTTGCGGCGCTGGCGCAATATGTTCTGCCGGAGTGACCGGCTTGCCCTGCCTGCTGGCTGCTGGCGGGGCGTCCTGCCGCAGAGGGTGCGGCAAGAAGGGGGGAGAAACGGCTGTGGGGGAATGGCTGCCGCGAAAATTTGAGGCCCAGATCGCAGTCAGCGTCG
>CAUBIP010000122.1 GCA_958436045.1 uncultured Oscillospiraceae bacterium
GAAGCCCCAAATTTTAAAATTCCCAATCGCCGGGCCATTTGCGTTCCAGAGCGGCTATATCCCCATCGACCGGGAAAACGACCGCGCTGCCCTCAAGAGCATTCTGCGGGCCGTGGCCGAGATCAAAAACGACGGCCTTAGCATCGGCATCTTCCCCGAGGGGACGCGGAACCACGGTGAAGGGTTACTGCCGCTGCGCAGCGGTGCGTTTAAGATCGCCCAAAAGGCGCAGGTCCCCCTCGACGTCGCCCGGCTGGATGGCGTCGATGCAGCGGCACACAATTTCCCGTTCCGGTCAACACGGGTCCAATTTGCCATCCGTCAGGTCCTGCCCTATGCCGCCCTTGCGGGCCACACGACAGCCCAGATCAGCAAGACCGTCTGCGAATTTATGCGCTGACGCCCGGGCGGCGATACGGAATCTTCACACAAAACACATTGACTTCAATTTCTGCCCGTGTTATAGTTTATATTAGTATATTTCTGCTAATCTGGAACACTGGGTGAATCTATGGAAGATTTGAAACAAATTGTCGCGGAAAATATTACGCGGCTGCGCACGGCAGCCAATCTGACCCAGGCGGAGCTGGGGTCAATGGTCAATTATTCGGATAAATCTATTTCAAAATGGGAGCGCGGCGATGCAATCCCTGACGTCCGCGTGCTGCTGCAGCTGGCGCAGATTTTCGGCGTCACGGTGGACGATCTGCTCAAGCCCCATGATGGGCAGCAGCCGCTGCGGTCCAGCGGCCAGTGGCACAGCCGCTACAGCAGCACGGTCATCACCATGGTCGCCATCGCTGGGATCTGGACCCTGGCCCTGCTGATTTTTGCCCTGCTTTGGATGTCCGGCACGATCTACTGGCTCGTCTTCGTCTTTGCCGTACCGCTGACCTTGGTGACATGGCTGATTCTCAACTCTGTTTGGAAGGCAGGGCGGTATAATTACTTTATCGTCTCCGGGCTGATTCTCAGCATCACCCTGGCCATCTATCTGGCTTTTTTGCCCCACAACTGGTGGCAGCTCTTTCTCCCGGCGATCCCAGCAGAGCTGATCGCCTATCTAAGCTTTCATATCAAACGCAAGCGAAAAACCTGAAAATCCCGTCAAAATGCGGCTCTACGATTCGTAGAGCCGCATTTTTGCATTGGTAGAGTGAAAAATTTCGTCTCTACCGCCAGCAAGTCCCGGAGTATAGCCCCGCATGCCGGGAGTATTTTGCAAAGCGCCCCTCGGTATGCTACACTAACAAAAAATCCGGCAAAGGAGAGACCCCATGGCTGATTACATTTTGAGCTGCTGTTCCACGGCAGATTTGAGCAAAGAGCATTTTGAGCGGAGACCGATTCATTACATTTGCTTCCATTACACGCTGGACGGTGTGGAGTACCCCGACGACCTGGGCCAAAGCGTGAGCTTTGATCGCTTCTACCAGGCGATGGCAGACGGCGCCCAAACCAGCACCTCACAGGTAAATGTCCAGGAGTATTTGGAGTACTTCACCGATTTTCTGGAAGCCGGGAAGGACCTCCTGCACGTGACCCTCTCGTCCGGGATCTCCGGCTCCTATCAGTCCGCGTGCATCGCGGCGGAGCAGCTACGGGAGAAATACCCCGAGCGGCGCATTGACATCGTCGATTCCCTCGGCGCCTCCTCCGGCTACGGCCTGTTTATGGATACCCTAGCTGACCTGCGGGACAGCGGCATGGGCCAAGCGGAGCTAGCCCAGTGGGCGGAAGAAAATCGGTTAAAGCTGCACCACTGGTTCTTCTCGACGGACCTGACCTTTTACATAAAGGGCGGCCGCGTCTCCAAGGCGTCCGGCACCATCGGCATGCTGCTGGGGATCTGCCCGTTGCTGAATATGGACCATCTTGGCCGCCTGATCCCCCGGGCAAAGATTCGCTCCAAGAAACGGGTCATCCAGGAGATCGTCAAGCGCATGGAAGCGCACGCCCAAGACGGGCTTGACTACAGCGGAAAATGCTACCTGTGCCAGTCGGCCTGCCTGGAGGATGCCCAGGCCGTCGCCGCAGCGGTGGAGGCACGCTTTCCCAAGCTGAACGGCAAATGTGTCATCAACCCCATCGGGACGACCATCGGCTCCCACACCGGTCCGGGGACCGTCGCCCTCTTCTTCTGGGGCGATCCGCGGGTCGATTGAGCCCATAGCAAAACAAATCGCCCCCGTGGGCTGCACTGAACTGCAGCCCACGGGGGATTTTTTCTTTCTTATTCCGCTTCTTCCGCTTCCGCCCCGTCGTCGGGCTCCGGGAACCAGATCATATTGCCCGGGTTCGGCGCCAGAGATTCATCCGGCTCCAAGCCACGGCTTGTGCACCAGCCGTTAAAAGCCGCCCGCATAAAATTCTGCGCGCCATTCATCGAGGAATAGAGATTGACCTCCTCCTGCCCGACATAGAGCATCACATTGATTCCCGCCCGATTGGCAAAGGACCGCTGACCCCGGATCTGGTCATAGGTAAAGGCCTGCGCCTTCCGGCCCGGGCGGCGGTAAACAAAGCCCTCAGCGCTGTAGTCGATCCCTGTCAT
>CAUBIP010000123.1 GCA_958436045.1 uncultured Oscillospiraceae bacterium
CCCCTTCAAACGCGAGCCCAGCGAAGCGGGTCGCGTTTGAGAGCTTGTCAAAAATACTTTTTTGACAAGCTCAAAAAACGCCAAGACCAGATGTGGTCTTGGCGTTTTTGTGTGTGAATTATTTGTCGACCTTCGGCAGGCGTTCAATGCTGGCGCGCAGGTCGTCGTCGGTGGGGATATAATCCGTCATCGTGCCGTCGTTGTAGTTGGCGTAGGCGTAGAGGTCGAAGTAGCCGGTGCCGGTCAGGCCGAAGAGGATGGTCTTTTCCTCGCCGGTCTCCTTGCAGCGCAGGGCCTCGTCGATGGCGGCGCGGATGGCGTGACTGCTCTCCGGTGCCGGGAGGATACCCTCTGTGCGGGCAAACTGCTCTGCCGCCGCAAAAACAGAAGTCTGCTCTACGGCGCGGGCTTCCAGATACCCGTCGTGATACAGCTGGGAGAGGATGGAGCTCATGCCGTGGAACCGCAGGCCACCGGCGTGATTGGCCGAGGGGATGAAGCTGCTGCCCAGGGTGTACATCTTGGCCAGCGGGCAGATCATGCCGGTGTCGCAGAAGTCGTAAGCGTAGACGCCCCGGGTGAAGCTGGGGCAGGAGGCGGGCTCGACAGCGATGAAGCGGTAATCCGCTTCGCCCCGGAGCTTCTCGCCCATGAACGGCGCGATCAGGCCGCCCAGATTGGAGCCGCCGCCTGCGCAGCCGATGATGATATCCGGCTTGATGCCGTATTTGTCCATCGCCGTCTTCGTCTCCAAGCCGATGACGGACTGGTGCAGCAGCACCTGGGACAGAACGCTGCCCAGCACATACCGGTATTTCCCGCCGGACGTGACCGCCGCTTCCACAGCTTCGGAGATGGCGCAGCCCAGGCTGCCGTTCGTCCCCGGGAATTCCTGGAGAATCTTGCGGCCGACCTCCGTTGTCTCCGAGGGGGAGGGGGTGACCGTTGCACCATAGGTCCGCATGACCTCACGGCGGAAGGGCTTCTGCTCATAGGAGACCTTGACCATATAGACATGGCAGTCCATATGCAGGTACGCGCAGGCCATGGAGAGGGCCGTGCCCCACTGGCCGGCGCCCGTCTCCGTCGTGACGCCGGTCAGGCCCTGCTGCTTGGCGTAATAGGCCTGGGCGATGGCGGAATTCAGCTTATGGCTGCCGCTGGTGTTGTTGCCCTCGAATTTGTAGTAGATTTTTGCCGGGGTCCCCAGCGCCTTTTCCAGGCAGTAGGCCCGGACCAGGGGAGAGGGGCGGTACATTTTGTAAAACTCGCGGATCTCCTCGGGAATGTCAAAATACGCGGTGGTGTCGTCCAGCTCTTGCTTGATGAGCTCGTCGCAGAAAACGCCGCGGAGCTCGTCAAAGGTCATGGGCTGCAGGGTGCCGGGGTTCAGCAGCGGGGCCGGTTTGTTCGTCATGTCCGCCCGCAGGTTGTACCATTGCTTCGGCATCTCATTTTCACTCAGATAGATCTTGTAGGGGATTTGCTGTGCCATAATTCCTAGGCTCCTTTCTGTTTTTTCGGCGGGGCAAAGAAAAAACGCCTCTGTCCCAACCAATTTGCTGGGACAGAGACAGTCAAATTCCAGATCTCTGCGGTGCCACCCGGCTTGACGCATTTGCGCCCACTCATCGCATACTGACATATGCCCGCGCAGATAACGGTGCGCGTTCCGGCTCGCATACTAAAAGTTCCGCTCGCCCTCAGAAGGCCATTCCCATCTGCTGCTCATACCGCGCTCCCACCACCGGCGGCTCTCTGAGATCAGCGAGGCAGATCGTACTTACCCTTCCTCTTCGGTTTTCTCACTTATACCATATCCTGCCTGCTTTGTCAAGCACTTTTTTGCGATCCATAGGATCAGGGCCGCGCGATGCCCTTGGCGGCGTAGATCTCCGGGCAGACCTCGAACAGCTGGTACTGCAGGGACTTGAGGTCGTAGAACGTCTGGGGCTTTTTCGCGTCGTCCCGCAGGAGGGCGGCAGGGTGATACATGGCAGTGAACCAGATGCCGCCCCGCTGCTCCCACTGGCCGTGCTCCCGGCTGATGCGAAAATCCTTGCGAATCAGCCGCATGGCAGCGATGCGGCCCAGGCAGACGATCAGCTTCGGCTGCATCAGCTTGGTCTGCATCCGCAGCCAGTCGATGCAGGCGTCCTGCTCGGTCTGGAGCGGGTCCCGGTTTTGGGGCGGGCGGCATTTGACGATATTGGTGATGTAATAGTCGCTGCGGTCAAGGTCGATGATGGAGAGCATATCGTCGAGCAGATGCCCGGCAGCCCCGACGAAGGGGACGCCCTGGATATCCTCATTCTGCCCCGGCCCCTCGCCGACGAACAGCAGCTTTGCTTCGGGATTGCCGTCGCCGAAGACGACATGCTGCCGTGTCTGGCAGAGGGCGCAGCGGTCGCAGGCCAGGCATTGGGCCTGCAGGGTGTTCCAGTCTAGCATAGGATCAGTCCTTTGGCGGTGTATGATGCGGCGTGTTTCGCGCAGTATTTTCTGATGATGTTT